>JAHEKO010000126.1:2249-9052 GCA_024638355.1 Acidobacteriota bacterium | reverse complement strand
AAGCTGCTGGTCGAGGAGCCGGAGATCGCCGAGCGGCTGCGCTCGCGGATCCACTATTTGCTGGTCGACGAGTTCCAGGACACCAACCACGCCCAGATGAAGCTGGTGAGCCTCCTGGCCGGAAAGGACGGCAATCTGACAGCGGTCGGCGACGAGGATCAGGGAATCTACCGTTGGCGGGGCGCCGATCTGTCGAACGTGCTGCAGTTCGAGAAGGCCTTCCCCAAGGCGACGATCCGGAAGCTGGAGCGCAACTACCGCTCGACCCAGAACATCCTGACCGCCGCCGGCGAGCTGGTGGCCCATAACCGGAACCGGCGTGGCAAGCGACTCTGGACCGAAGCCGGCGCGGGCGACGAGATCGAGCTCTACAAGGCCCGCGACGAGCAGGACGAGGCGAACTGGGTGGCGAACACGCTCCACGGCCTGACCGCCGACGGCCGCACGTGGAAGGAGATGGGCGTGCTGGTCCGCACCAACGCCCAGACCCGTGCCTTCGAAGAGCAGTTTCTCAAGCGTCAGATCCCGTACGAGCTGGTCGGTGGGACGCACTTCTACTCGCGCGCCGAGATCAAGGACCTCGTCGCCTACCTGCGGGTACTGCGAAATCCGCGCGACGATCTCTCCCTGATGCGGGTTCTGAACAACCCGCCGCGCGGTATCGGCAAGGCGACGCAGGAGCTTCTGCAGCAGCGCGCCGCCGACGAGACCCAGAGTCTCTGGGACGCGCTCACCGGCAGCGACCTGGGCAGCTTCCCGGCGCGCGGCGCGAAGGCGCTCACCGAGTTCCGGGAGCTGATCCGCGGGCTCCAACGGGAGGCCGCCGAGCGGCCGCTGCCGTCGCTGCTCGATCTCCTGCTCGAGCGCACCGGCTACGCCAAGATGTACGACAAGGACGATCCCGACGCCTACGCCCGGCTCGAGAACATCCGCGAGTTCGTCACCGCGGCCCAGGAGTTCACCGAGGAGCGGCTCGAAGCGGGGGAGAGCGATCTGCTCACCGCCTTTCTCGACCACGCCGCCCTGGTCTCGGACATCGACCTGTGGCGGGAGTCGGGGGGCGTCTCCTTGATGACGCTGCACAGCGCCAAGGGGCTCGAGTTTCCAATCGTCGTGATCACCGGCCTCGAGGAGGGCGTGCTGCCCCACTTCAACGCCGGCGGCCAGACCGAGGATCTCGAAGAGGAGCGGCGCCTGCTCTATGTCGGCATGACGCGGGCGCGCGAGCGGCTCTTCCTGAGCCACTGCCGGCGCCGGCGGGTCGCGGGCTACTACCAGGATCAGGAGGAGTCTCAGTTCCTGAGCGAGCTCCCCGACGAGATCTTGAGCGTCACCCGCAGTCCCGAGCTGTTCTACGACGAGCGTTCGGCGGGCGTGGCCTCCTTCTTCGATCGCGGCCGCTCACGCCGCGGCGCGGGCTCGCCGGGTCGCGGTCCGGAGAGCTCGCAGGCCTTTCCCGGGCTCAAGAAGGGCCGCCGGGTGCGCCACGCGACCTTGGGCGAGGGCGTGGTGCTGGAGCTCGACGGCGATGGTCGAGAGGGCAAGCTGACGGTCTACTTCGACCGCGTCGGCAAGCGCAAGCTGGTCGCCAAGTACGCGAATCTCGAGGTTCTCTAGCAGGCTGACCACCGCGGCGACGGCGTATCTCCGCCCGCGGCGGCCTGTTTGAGGCGCGCCGGCGCGAGGGTAGAATGACGCGTGCGCTGGAGAGGTCGCAAGGCGAGCGTCAATGTCGAGGATCGCCGCGGGCGAGGGCCGATGGGCGGCCGCGGTCTCCCGGTGGGGCGGCGGGGGGCCAGCCTGGGTTGCGGCGGGCTGCTGATCATCATCGTGCTGTCGATGCTCTTCGGCGTCGATCCCTCGCAGCTCATCTCGGTCGTCGAGCAGACGGGCGGCCAGGTCACGCCGCAGGCGCCGCCCTCCGCGCGGCTGCCGGGCGGCTACGCGGGCTCGGGCCAGCCGTCGGACGAGCTCGGGCAGTTCGCCGCGGTCGTCCTGGGCGACCTCGAGGTGACCTGGAACTCGCTGATGAGCGGCTACCGCGAGCCGACGCTGGTTCTGTTCAACGGCAGCGTCGCCTCGGCCTGCGGATTCAATGACGCCGCGGTCGGGCCGTTCTACTGCCCGGCGGACTCGAAGCTCTATCTCGACCTCGACTTCTTCCAGGTCATGTCGGATCGATTGGGCGCTCCCGGCGACTTCGCCCAGGCCTACGTGATCGCTCACGAGGTCGGCCATCACGTCCAGAATCTGCTCGGCATCAGCGAAGAGGTGCAGAGCGCGCGGCGCTCCATGTCGAAGCGCCAGGGCAACGCCCTGCTGGTACGGCTCGAGCTCCAGGCCGACTGCTACGCCGGCGTCTGGGGGTACCACGCCCACCGCCAGAGCCAGATGCTCGAGCCCGGCGACATCGAGGAGGGGCTGACGGCGGCGGCGGCGATCGGTGACGATCAGCTGCAGCGCCGCTCCACCGGCTACGTGCAGCCGGAGTCGTGGACGCACGGCTCGTCCGAGCAGCGCGTGGCCTGGCTCCGTCGCGGGCTCGAGAGCGGCGACCCGCAGGCCTGCAACACCTTCAGCTAGCAGGCTAGACCGGTCGGGGTGGGACGAAGTCGTTCCTGAGGATCGCGTAGAGGTAGTTGTCCACGCGCCGGCCGTCGAGCACGAAGTAGTCGCGCAGCCGTCCCTCGCGCCGGAAGCCGAGCTGGGTGAGCACCTTCTGCGAGCCGGTGTTCTCGACCGAGCAGCGGGCCTCGATGCGCTCCAGCGAAGTACGGAAGAAGAGGTCGGCGAGCAGCAGGTTGAGACCCTGGATCATCAAGCCGCGGCGCTGGTAGCGGGTGGTGAGGGCGTAGCCCAGCTCGGCCAGGCCGTGCTCCCAGTTGGTCACGACCAGCGTAATCCAGCCGGCCGGCTCGGCGTCGGCGAGCACGATCCACTGGAACTTGTCGCCGCGGCCGCGGTAGAGATCCTCGACCCGATTGAGCGCCAGCTCGGCTCGCAGCTGACCCAGCGAAGCCTGGGAGAGCGGTTGATGGCGCCGCACGCTCGGCTCCGCTCGCCAGCGCAGGAGGAGCGGAGCATCGGCGGGATAGGTCGGTCGCAGGCTAGTGCGGACGCGTGGAAGCTCGGGTTTCTGGGCGCGAAGTTCGGCCATCGATCAGGTTTCGGCACCCGGCTCGACCGCTCTCGCTCCCGACGCCGGGGTCACCGCGAGTACAAACATATAGCAGTAGCCGGTCAGGAAGAGATAGAGGAACGGTAGCGAAGGCCACATTTCGAACCAGACGGCGGTGACCAGGCAGCCGATGAAGTAGAGGGCGAACGCGCCTTCGATCCATGCCGACAGATCGCGCGCGACCCGGTAGCGCTTGCCGCTCCAGCCTCCGTCGCTGCCTTCGATCCGGTACTTGGGGGTTCGCTCGAAAGCTCCGACCTGGCGCCGCAGGCCGGCGACCACGGCGCGCGAGTTGTTCACCGCGAGGCCGATTCCGAGCCCCATCACTGCCGGCAGACGGCGCAGACACGCCATGTCGAACTCGCCCCGGACGTGCTGGCTGACCGAGTAGTAGATCAGCACCGCGACGGTGGCGCCCAGGAAGAGCGGCAGATCGATGTACAACATCAACGACGGGTCGCTGCCGATGCGCAGGATCATCGCGGGGAAGATCAGCAGCGACAGCCCGATCATCAGCAGATAGGCGAGGTTGTTGGTGAGGTGGATGATCGCCTCGGTCTTGGCCGGCCACGGGATCCGCGCCCGCAAGACCGGCAGCAGCAGCTTGCGCGCCGTCTGGATCGAGCCCTTGGCCCAGCGGTACTGCTGCCGCTTGAACGCATTCACGTCGACGGGGAGCTCCGCCGGCACCTTCACGTCGGGCAGGAAGCGGAACTTCCAGCCGGCGAGCTGAGCGCGGTAGGACAGATCCAGATCCTCGGTGAGCGTGTCGTGCTGCCAACCGCCGGCGTCGAGGATGGCCTCGAGCCGCCAGACGCCGGCGGTGCCGTTGAAGTTGAAGAAGCGGCCGCTGCGATTCCGCGCCGCGTGCTCGATCAGGAAGTGGGCGTCGAGGAAGATCGCCTGGATGCGGGTCAGCAGGCTGTAGTCGCGATTCAGGTGCTCCCAGCAAGCCTGCACCATGCCGATCTCCGGATCGCGGAACCAGGGCACGGTGCGCTTGAGGAAGTCCGGGGGCGGCACGAAATCGGCGTCGAACACCGCCAGCAGCGATCCCGAGGCCCGCGGCACGCCGGCGGCGAGCGCGCCGGCCTTGTACCCGGTTCGGTCGACGCGGTGAAGATGCTCGATGTCGACGCCGCGATCGCGGAGCGAGCGCACGTGACGAGCGACGATCTCGCGCGTCTCGTCCGTCGAGTCGTCGAGCACCTGGATCTGCAGGCGGTCGGCGGGGTAGTCGAGCGCGCCGACCGCGTCGATCAATCGTTTGGCGACGTAGAGCTCGTTGAAGAGCGGCAGCTGGACGGTGACCCGAGGCCACTCGGCGGGCTCCGGCGGCGTCAGGCTGTGCAGATGCCGTGTGCGATAGTAGAGAGCCAGCAGCACCAGCCGGTGCGCGCCGTAGAGCGCCAACACCCCGAGAACCAGGTAGTAGATTGCCAGAATCGCGTCGGACGTCAGTTCGTTCATCTGGTCGCGGGGTTCGAGGATGGTGGGCGGAGGTGGTTCCGGCACTGGTGGCCGCCGCGCCGCTGATCGCGGTTCACGCCGGCCTGCTGGCCGTCTGGAATCTCGCGGCTCGTCCGCTGGCTACGCTCGGACTGCTGGCGGCCGGCGCCGGGGCCCTGGTGTGGGCGATACGGCGTCTGGCTCTCCAGCCGGGGTCGAAAGTGGCGGGTATCCTCCTGGTCGCTCTCGTTCTGCGCCTGCTCCTCGTTCCGTTGTCGCCATCTCTGTCCGACGATCTGCTGCGCTATGTGTGGGACGGCAAGGTCGTCGGCGCCGGCTCGAATCCTTATCTTCTGGCTCCCGAGGATCCCGCGTTGGAGCCCCTCCGAGGAGCGCTCTGGCGTTCCCTGCCCCATCTCGACGTGCCGACCGTCTATCCACCGGCCGCGATGGGACTCTTTAGTATAGCGGCTCAGCTCCCGTCTCCGGTTGCGGTGCTCAAGGCCCTGCTGGCGACTTTCGATCTGGTGACCTGCCTTCTTCTCGTACGGCTCGCGCGCGCGCTTGGACTGCCCGAGGAGCGCGCCGCCTGGTACGCGTGGAACCCGCTGGTGGTGCTGGAGACCGCGGGGATGGGCCACGTCGACGCGCTGGGGGTCACGCTGGTGGTCGCGACGATGCTGTGGCTCGTCCGGCGCCGGCCGCGAGTGGCGGCGGTGACCGCCGCCGCGGCGGTTCTCGTCAAGCTGATCCCCCTGGCGGTGGCCCCGGTCTGGGCGCGGGCGACCCGCCGGCCCGCGCGCTACCTGGCGGCGGTCGCGCTGCTGGTCGGGCTCGGGCTCCTGCCGGTGGTGGCCTCGACCCGCGGCATTCCGCCCGGGATCACCCGGTTCGCGGTGAGCTGGGAGTTCAACGGTCCGCTCTATGAGCCGCTATGGAGGCTGTCGGCGGCGCTCGACGTGCAGCCGCGGGTCGAAGCCGGGCTCGACCGGCTCAAGGGGGCGACGGGGCGGCACGACTTCTGGAACCGCTTCTATCCCTTCAACTACCCCCAGCTTCACGCCAAGCTGCTGCTCGCCGCCGGGCTGGCGGTGGCGCTCGGGGCGATCTGGGGCATTCGCGATCCGATCCGCGGCACCGGGGCCGGCTTCGGGGCGATTCTCCTCTTCTCGGCCACGGTCTATCCGTGGTACCTCCTCTGGGTGCTGCCGACCGCGGCGCTGCGCCTCGAGAGGCCGTGGCTCCTTCTCTCGTTCCTCCTGCCGCTGTCGTATCTACCGCAGTTCACCGAGATCGAGCTCGTCCCCTGGGTCTTCGCGGCGATCTGGATTCCGTTCTTCGCGCTCCTCGGGCGAGACTTCAAATGGTCTACCGGCTGACTCTCTCCTATCGCGGCACGGCCTACGCCGGCTGGCAGCGGCAGCCCAATGCCATCGCCGTGCAACAGGTCGTCGAAGAGGCGCTGGGGGAGCTGCTCGGCCGGGAGCCGGCCGTCGTCGGCGCGGGGCGCACCGACGCCGGCGTCCACGCCCGCGGGCAGGTCGCTCACCTGGAGCTCGGCGGCGAGGTCGAGCTCAGGGCGCTGGTACACGGCGTGAACCACTATCTGCCGGAAGATGTCCGAGTGCTGGCGGCCGGCGCCGCCGGCGCCGGCTTCCACGCCCGCAAGAGCGCCACGGCGAAGGAGTACAGCTACCGGCTGTCGCGCGCCGCCGTTCTCTCGCCGCTCGACAGCTGGCGCACGGTACGGGTGGAGCCGGGAATCGACCTCGGCGCGATGCGCGAAGCGACGGCGCTGCTGATCGGCCGCCACGACTTCACCGCGTTCGCCCTCGCCGGAGGCGCCCATCGCCAGCCGCGGCGGACGATCCTCGCGGCGGAGTGGATCGACCGCGAGGCCGAGCTCGAGCTGCGTATCGTCGGCGACGGGTTTCTGCGCGGCATGGTGCGCTCGATCGTCGGCACGCTGGTCGAGGTGGGCCGCGGCCGGCGCCCGGCCTCCGGCATCGCCGCGCTGCTCTCCGGGCAGCCGCGGTCGGCGGCTGGGCCTACGGCTCCCGCCCGCGCGCTGGTACTCGAGAGAGTCGACTACGATGTCCGCCGTTCGCCCGGCGGGGTTTCGGGCGGGGCGCGGGCGGAGTAGCTCGCGGGCCGTGGGGACGCCTCGAAAGCGAGG
>JAHEKO010000126.1:0-2149 GCA_024638355.1 Acidobacteriota bacterium | reverse complement strand
GAGATGCGGTTGAGCAACTTCCTCCTCTGGCAGATCGCCTATACCGAGATCTGGGTGACCGAGACGCTGTGGCCCGACTTTCGCCGAGCCGAGCTCTTTCGGGCGATCCTCGAATATCAGTCGCGGGAGCGCCGCTTCGGCGCCGTCGATACCGGCCGGCCGCGAGGCGCCTCGGGAGCGGACGGTTCGATGATTCCCGCCGCGGCTCGGATAGATCGAGATCTCGGCTAGGCCGCTCGTGCGTGGCGGTGTAACGAGGATCCTGACAGCGGCTGTCGGGGTGCCGCTGGCGCTTGTCACGATCTTCACCCTGCCGCCGCTCTGGTTCTTCGTCGTCCTGCTGGTGGTGGTCGAGATCGAGACCTACGAGTTCGTTCGCGTCTGTCGCAGCTGGGCGCCGCACGCCCCGCTCGAGGCGTTGCTGGCTCTGGTACCGCCCACCGCACTGCTGCTGAGCCCGGGAGTTCTCTGGCCTTCGCCCACCCACGTGCCCTGGGAGTACCTGCTGCTCGTGCAGATGCTGCTCTCGGTCGGTGTCGGCTCGCTGGTGTTGTTCGGGCGCACGCCGGCGGAGGAGGCGATGGGGGCGCTGGGCGTGTTCGGCTTCGGCATGGCCTATTTCGCGCTCCCGGTGGCGGCTCTGTCGTTGCTCCACCGGCTCGACCCCTGGGTGGTGGTGCTGCTCATCGGCATCATCTGGGTCGGCGACACGGCGGCCTACACCATCGGATCGCGATGGGGCCGCCGCAAGCTGGCGCCGATCGTCAGCCCCAACAAGACCTGGGAAGGGGCCATGGCCTCGGCCGCGGCCGCGCTGGCGGTGGGGGCGGCCTGGAGCTTCTGGCGCCTGGACCACGTCAGCTGGGAGGTTCTGTTGCTGGCGCTTCTCACCTCCGTCGGCGGCCAGATCGGCGATCTGGTGGAGTCGATGCTCAAGCGAGGCGCCGGCATCAAGGACTCCGGCGGGCTGCTACCCGGCCACGGCGGAATGCTCGACCGCATGGACGCGCTGATGTTCGGCGCGCCGGTGATGCTGATCACGCTCTGGGCCATGGGCTTCGAGGTCGTGGTGCCGTGAACCGGGGAGCCCCCGCGTGCCGGGCCTAGCCGAGGCGGCCGAACGCCAGCGCCTCGCCGTCCTCGGCAGCACCGGCTCGATCGGCAGGAGCACCCTCGATGTGGTGCGCCACCACCCCGAGCGGCTGGAGGTGACCGCGTTGGGGGCTTTCGGCAGCGACCTGGAGCTCCTCGAGTCCCAGATCGTCGAGTTCGCGCCCGCTCTGGTCGCCGTGAGCGAGCCGGCGGCGGCAGCCGAGCTCGAGGCACGGATCGGAGCGACCGCGAGGGTGGTGGGAGGGGCCGATGGCCTTGTCGCCGCCGCGATCCACCCGGACGTCGATCGGGTCGTCGCGGCGGTGGTGGGTGCCGCCGGGCTGGGTCCCGTCTACGCTGCGCTCGATGGCGGCAAGGACGTCGCGCTAGCCAACAAGGAGTCCCTGGTCGTGGCCGGGGAGCTCCTGTGCGCCGTCGCCCGGCGGAGTGGCGCGCGGTTGCTGCCGATCGACAGCGAGCACGCGGCGCTGCATCAGGCCTTGCGCTGCGGTGGGCCGCACGAGGTCCGCCGCCTGGTGCTGACCGCCTCGGGCGGTCCGTTTCTCGACCGCGAGCCCGGCGACTGGGGCAACATTCGTCCGGACGAGGCTCTGCGCCATCCAAACTGGGAGATGGGCGCGAAGATCAGTGTCGATTCGGCAACCCTGATGAACAAGGGTCTGGAGCTGATCGAGGCCTGCCATCTATTCGAGCTGCCTGCCGAGCGCATCGACGTCGTCGTCCATCCCCAGTCGATCCTCCACTCGATGGTCGAGTATCGCGACGGCTCGTGGATCGCCCAGCTGGCGGCCAACGACATGACCCTGCCGATCCAATACGCCCTGGCCTACCCCGAACGCTGGCACAACAGCTTTCCGCGCCTCGATCCCGAGACGCTCGGCGCGCTCGAGTTCAGGAAGGTCCCGCCGAAGCTGACGCCGGCGGTCGATCTGGCGCGCTCGGCGTTCCAGGCGGGCGGCAGCGCGCCCGCGGTGCTCAACGCCGCCAACGAGGCGGCGGTCAGCGCGTTTCTCGCCGAGCGGATCCCCTTTTCGCG
>JAHEKO010000125.1 GCA_024638355.1 Acidobacteriota bacterium | reverse complement strand
TGCCCCACGCGGACGTACCCGATCAAAGTCTTGTTTGGATTCGCGAGGGCGCGGTTCGTCCCTCGCTGCTGCTCCTTCGTCCCGTCAGATTGACTGGATGTCAGGGATTCTAGACGGGTCACGCTCCCTGGTCAAGCAAGGGTGCTGCCAACTCTGGACGGCGAGAGGTAAAAGCCGTAGGTGTTGATATTACAGGAGCTTAGGAGGAGTCGAGAAAGCCTCCAGGGGCCGGTTTCGGGCTCGATTCGGTGGCTTGGATGGAATCGGGTTCAATTTTCTGAATCGAGCGGTCGATCGAAGCGGCCCGGGGCAGTCGTCGGAAAGCCGCCGCGACCGCTTGAGACCTGTCTCAGAAGAGGTTACGCTCGCTCGCCCGCCGACCGGACCTGCCTGGCGGCGGATCTGCATCAGGAGACGAGCTCGTGCGCTTCGAAGAGGACCTACGCCGCAAATCGGTCCGCTGGACAGCCGGCCTCCTGGCCGTCTTGCTCGGTGCCGGCTGCTCGCAGTACGAGCCGTTCGACGCCGTGGCCCACGTTCGGGATCAGTATCTGGCGCGTGTGCCGCCCGAGCTGGCCGACCGGATAGAGGTTCCGTTCGAGATGAGCGCCGAGGTCGAGGCCGAGGTCGACGCTCTGCTCAGCCCCACCGGGGACCAGAAGAAGCGGATCCAGGACATCGTCGACTACATCTTCAGCGGCCTCGACCTGCAGTATTCGCTGTTGCCGACCCGCAATGCCGACCAGACCTTCCGCGCGCGCTCGGGCAACTGCCTGTCGTTCGTCAATCTCTTCGTCGCCATCGCGCGCCGCCAGCGGCTCAATCCTTTCTATGTAGAGGTCGAGGACTACCAGCGCTGGAACTACAGCCAGGGCGTGGTGGTGAGCCGCGGTCACATCGTGGTCGGCGTCAACGTCGACGGCGATCTCCAGACCTACGATTTCCTGCCCTACCGCCCCAAGTCATACCGCGACTTCGATCCGATCGACGACGTCACCGCGATGGCGCACTACTACAACAACCTGGGTGCCGAGGCGCTGATGCGCGAGCAGGACGAGGTCGCCCAGCCCTACCTGGTGATCGCCAACGCGCTCGCTCCCGACTTCGAGAAGGCGATCAACAACCTGGGGATCGTCCTCATGCGCCAGGGCCGGCTCGACGATACGGTGGCGCTCTACGAACGAGGCTTGGCCCTCCATCCGGAGAACGTTCCGCTGCTCAACAACCTGGCCCGCGCGTATCAGGGGAGCGGCCGGCAGGAGGAAGCGATGCTCCTGCTGGACCGGATGGAGAAGCTCAACCAGACCAACCCCTTCATCTTCGTCTACCGGGGTGAGCTCGCGCTGGCGGAAGGAGATCTGGACGCGGCGCTCGACTTCATGCGCCAGGCTCTACGCTCCGACAGCGAGATCCCCGAGGTCCACCTGGGGCTGGTGAAGGTCTTTCTCGCGCGCGGCGATCTCGACCGCGCCAGGCATCATGTCGAGCGAGCGCTCAAGCTCGACGCGACCCACGACGAGGCACGCCGCTTCGCGGCGCTGTTGAACCGCTCGAGCAGATGAGCCGAATGGACCCAACAGGGGTCCTGCCGAGCGGCGAGACGCACCGCCGCGAAAGCGTGCGCTACACTGGTTGCGACATCTGCGTGAGGAGGACCCGCCGATTGGAGGAATCGCCGCGCTAGAAAAACGGAGCTCCGCATGATTCGCAGCTTGACGTTCGCCGTCCTGACGGGCGCCCTGTGCCTCGCCGCCCTGGCCGAGCCCGCGTCGGCGGCCAAGGAAAAGGGCACGAAGTCCCGCGCCGCGAAGAAGCTCGAGAAGTTCGAGGGCAAGGCGCGGGTGGTGGAGGTTCAGGTGCCGGTAAACGTCACCGGCCGCGACGGCGAGCCGGTCCGCGGCCTGAGCCGCGAGGACTTCGAGGTTTTCGACGCCGGTCAGCGGCGTGAGATCGTCGATTTCCAGATCGTCGACCTGGCCACGCTCGAGCCGGGCTCGAGCGGCACCGAGATCGCTCGCGCGGTGCCCGCCTCGGCTCGCCGCCACTTCCTCCTGCTCTTCGACCTGTCTTTTTCGAGGCCCAACCTCATCCTCCGAGCGCGCGAGGCGGCGCGCGACTTCGTGCTGAACAACCTCCATCCGACCGACCTGGTCGCGGTGGCGTTCCACACCGTAGAGAGCGGCGGCCGGATCATCGTGACCTTCACGCCCGACCGCGCGCAGGTCGCGCGGGCGATCGACACGCTGGGCGCGCCGCGCCTTTCCGAGCTGGCGCGGCGCGACCCGCTTCTCTTCCTGATCGAAGACCCCGACGCCAGCGGATACAACAGCCTCAGCGACCTGTCGGAGCTCGGCAGCGACACGGACACCAATGCTCTGCAGCAGAGCGTCGCGGCGCACATCCGGGTGGTCGGCCGCCAGATGGCCAAGATGGAGCGCAGCTTCTCGCGCGGGCGGGTGTCCTCGTGGTCGCGCTCGATGGGAGACCTCGCCCGCTTCATGGACAGCGTGCGCGGCCGTAAGCACGTCGTCTATTTCTCCGAGGGCTTCGACGGCCGGCTGATGCTCGGCAAGCAGCCGAGCGCCAACGACGTCGAGCAGCAGTTGGACCTGGCCAATATTCAGGGCGGCCAGCTCGGCTTCGTCGACACCGACGACATCTACGGCAACATCGGCCTGCAGAACCAGATGGCGCGCATGGTGGAGGAGTTCCGCCGCGCCGACTGCGTGATCCAGGCAGTCGACATCTCCGGGCTGCGCGCCGATTCGGAGGCGATCGAGCGTGCGCGCAGCGTGGGCCAGGACGCGCTCTTCTACATCGCCAACGACACCGGCGGCGAGCTCTACCAGGACGTGACCGATTTCGGCGACGATCTGAGCCGGGTTCTGCGCAAGTCCGAGGTGACCTATCTCCTCACCTTTCAGGCGTCGGACGTGGTGCCCGACGGCTCGTACCGCCGCATCCGGGTGAATGCGGACGTCGGCAAGGCCAAGCTGAGCCATCGCGAGGGTTATTACGCCCCGCGGCCTTTCGACGAGCTGCATCCGCTCGAGAAGAGCCTGTTGGCGGCGGACGTGATCGCCACCGCGACCGACGAAGACCAGCTCGATCTGAACGTGCTGGCGGCACCCTTCCGGGCCGACGTCGACGACGCCTACGTGCCGATCATCATCGAGGTGGCGGGCGAGAAGCTCCTCTGGGAGCACACGGGCGACGAGATGCCGGTGGAGTTCTACGCCTACGTCACCGACGAAGCGGGCTCGATGCGCGACTTCTTCACCCAGATGGTGACGCTGGACCTGAGCCGCGGGCGTACGGCCTTCGGACGTACCGGCCTCAAGTATTACGGCCACATGGACCTGGGGCCGGGCGACTACCTGCTGCGCGTTCTGGTGCGCAATTCGGCGACCGGGCGCACCGGCTCCGAGTCGGTGCGGCTGACCATTCCCGAGTTCGAGTCCGCGGAACCGTTCGTGCTGCCGCCCTTCTTCCTCGAGGGGCAAAGAGAGTGGCTGCTCGTTCGCGAGCAGGACCAGACGTACCAGCGGAATATCGTCTACCCGTTCACGGTGAACGGCGATCCGTACATTCCCGCGGCCGGCCCCTCGCTGCGCAACAGCGACCAGGCCCAGCTCTGCCTGGTGGCCTACAACCTCGACGGAGGGATGGTCGATCTCAGCGCCCGCATCCTCGCCGAGGACGGCCGGCCGGTGGAGGGCGGGCGGCTGTCGCTGGTCGAGCGCACCGTGACCGGCATCGCCGGGCTCGACAAGTTGTTGGCCACCTTCAGCCCCTCCGGCCTCGACGCCGGGCGCTACACCCTCATGGTCGACGTCATGGAGCGCGAGACCGGCTCGACCGAGTCGAACTCCATCGACTTCACGGTCTACAACTAGCCTGACCTACCGAGTATCATCGGGCCGACGGCCCTGAGACCCGTCAGCCAGAGGGGAGTCTCGTCATGAAGTCATTCCCGGCCGTCTCGGCCCTGCTGATCAGCCTGTCGATGGTCGCCGTGGTCGGATCGGTGGCGGCCCAGGGCAACAAGACCTTCGAGGACGTCACCTCGGTGATCGTGGTCGAGGTACCGATCAACGTTCTCAAGGACGGCGAGCCCGTGCGTGGGTTGACGGCCGACGACTTCGAGATTCTGGACGGCAGGCAGAAGCTGCCGGTGGTCGGCTTCGACGTCATCGATCTGGCGGTCGATTCGCCGCAACCGGTGGCTCCCGCCGCCGTGCCGGCCGCCGGCCGCCGTCACTTCCTGCTCCTTTTCGATCTCTCGTTCTCCAACCCGGCCGCCGTCGTCAAGGCACGGGAGGCGGCCCGGGAATTGGTCGTCAAGGGCCTGCATCCGTCGGACGTCGTCGCGGTCGGTACCTACTCGCGGGCGGGCGGCGCCCGCCTGATCCTGACCTTCACCTCCGACCGGGGACAGATCGACTACGCCCTCGACACGCTCGGGCTGGTGCGGATGAACGACACGGTGCGCGACCCGCTCGGCGTCGTCCTGGCCGATCTCGAGTCGTTCACCGGGGTGGGCAGCGACCCCCAGCAGGGCCCCTCGGGCTCGTTCGATCCGGCCGCCGAGATCTTCGAGGTGCTCGGAGCCAGAGAGCGCGACGTGCGGCGGCAGACGATTCAGAACGACATCCGGGCGCTGACCAGCTCGCTCGGCGAGCTGGCGGGGATGATGAACGCGGTCCAGGGCCGCAAGCACGTCGTCTTTCTCTCCGAGGGCTTCGACAGCCAGGTGCTGCTCGGCACCTCGGACGCCGGTGAGATCGCGCAGCAGGCCGAGTCCGCCGCCACGGGCCAGATCTGGGAGGTCAAGTCGGACGTGCGCTTCGGCGACACCTCGACCACCGGCGAAGTGATGGAGATGCTCGACGAGTTCAAGAAGGCAGACTGCGCCATTCAGGCGGTGGACATCGGCGGACTCGCGGCCGGCGCCGACGTCCGGCCGCGCGCCTCGGGCCAGGACGGCCTGTTCATCATGGCCAACGAGACCGGCGGCGAGTTCTATCGCAACTACAACGACCTGAGCGAGGCGATGGGCGAGATGCTCGAGCGCACCAGCCTCACCTACGTGGTCGCGGTGCAGCCGCCGAACCTGAAGATGGACGGCAAGTACCACCGCCTCAAGGTCAAGCTGAAGGGCGGCCCGTCGGGAGCGCGCCTGGTGCACCGACCGGGCTACTACGCGCCCAAGCCGTTTTCAGAGCAGACGCCGCTCGAGCGCTCGCTGGCGGTGGCGGACCTCGTGGTCAGCGGCGGCGAGGGCGGCCGGATCGGTCTGTCGGTGCTCGCCACCCCCTTCGAGGTGCGGCGCGAGGTGGCGTGGATTCCGGTCCTGATCGAGGTCGACGGCGCGTCGCTCACCCAGGGCCTCTCGGGCGACGTGCTCCCGGTCGAGGTCTACGCCTACGCTCTCGACTCCCAGGGTCGCGTGGGCGACTACTTCGTGCGCACGCTGCCCTTCGACATGAAGAAGGCCGGCGCCGCTCTCCGGCAGACCGGCTTCAAGTACTGGGGCGACTTCGAGCTGCGTCCGGGCGAGTACGTCGCCCGGGTCGTGGTGCGCAATTCGCAGACCGGCGCCACCGCGGTCCATACCCGACCCTTCAAGGTGCCGGAGATGAGCGCGGGCGAGATGGCCCTGCTGCCGCCGCTCTTCCCCGAGCCGCCCGGCAAGTGGCTGCTGGCGCGCGAGGAGAACGGCGCCGACCAGCGCCACGGCTTCGACTATCCGTTCATGCACCAGGGGCAGCCCTTCGTTCCGGCCGCCAAGCCGGTCGTCAGCTCCGGCGGTGAGGCGCCGCTGTCGCTGGTGGGCTACAACCTGGCGGCAGGCTCGCTGCGCATCGCCGGACAGCTCTACGGCCCGGGCGGCGAGAAGATCGAAGGCGCCGAGCTGCTGATCGACGAGCGCCGCGCCACCGGCGATCCGGCGATCGAACAGATCGCGGGGCGGCTCAAGACCTCGGGCCTGGCGGCCGGCGAGTACCGCCTCGTCGTCACCGTGACCGACGTCGGCACCGGAAGCTCGGAGGAGAGCGACATCCCGGTGGTCGTGGTCGCCGGCTAGGGCGCCCGGTACCCGGATCCCTCTCCCTCCCTCGCGGGGCGAGAAGGACGCCCCCTCCCGCGATGCCGCGGCGGGTGGGTGGCTCGCTTCCACCCGGCGCGGGTTCGAGCGCTGCCGATCCCGGGTCGCGCCCCCACCCGTGGGGGGCGACTCAGCGGTCGGAGACCGCGTTAGGATGCCGGCGTGAGGCGCTTGGCGGCGCTCGCTCTGAGCGCTCTTCTGTTGGCCTGCGGCGATGCGCCGTCCGAGGGTCGTGGGGTCGAATCCCAGTCGCCACCGCCGGCGGGCGCCGAGAGCCCGCTGCCCGAGCCGCCCGCGGCTCCCGTCGAGGATCTCGTCCTGGTCACCATCGACACCCTGCGCGCCGATGCCCTCGGCTTCATGGGCAACGAGCGCACCGCGACGCCCACGCTCGACCGGCTGGCCGCGTCGGGCTGGGTGTTCGACAATGCCCGCGCGCACAACGTTCTGACGCTGCCGTCGCACGCCAACATCCTGACCGGGCTCCACCCCTACGAGCACGGCATTCGCGACAACAAGGGGTTCGTGCTGGCCGACTCGGTGCCGACCGCGGCGACGCTGCTGAGCGCCGCCGGCTTCGCCACCGCCGCCTTCGTCGCCGCCTTTCCGCTCGACAGCCGCTTCGGGCTCGACCGGGGATTCGACGTCTACGACGACGACTACCCGATCGGCTCGAGCCCGACCCACATCGAGATGCCCGAGCGGGGCGGCGACGAGGTGATCGGGCGCGCGCTCGAGTGGTGGCGAGGTCAGGGCGATCGCCGGCGATTCCTCTGGGTCCACCTGTACGAGCCGCATGCGCCCTACGAGCCGCCCGAGCCCTTCGCCTCGCGCAACCCCGACGCTCCCTACCGTGGTGAGGTCGAGGCGGTCGATGCCTTCCTCGCGCCACTGCTCGCGCCCTTCCTCGACGGCGGCGAGCGGCCGGCCCTGGTGGTCGTGACGTCGGATCACGGCGAGGCGCTCGGCGAGCACGGCGAGCGCACCCACGGCCTCTTCGCCTACGAGGAAACGATCCACGCCCCGCTCGTCGTCTGGGGCGGCGGCATCGGCGCCGGCCGCACCCGGCATCCCGCGCGCCACGTCGATCTTCTGTCGACGATGCTCGCCGCCGCCGGCGTCGAGCGACCCGCGGCGGTGGCCGGCCGCGCGCTCTTCGCGGGCGCCGGAAGCGCACCGGCGGCGGAATCCGAAGCTCAGTATTTCGAAGCACTCAGCGCGACCTTCGACGCCGGGTTCGCGCCCCTTCGCGGCGTGGTCCACGACGGGCACAAGTTCATCTCGCTGCCGCTCCCCGAGCTCTACGATCTGGAGGACGACCCGGCGGAGAGCCGGAACCTGGTCGAGGCCGAGCGCGATCGCCTCCGAGCGCTGGCGCGCCTCCTGCCGGACGAATCGGTCTGGCCGCCGCGGCGCGGCGAGGTGTCGCGAGAGGCCGCCGACGCCCTGCGTGCACTCGGCTACCTGACCGGCTCGGCGGCGGACAAGACCGAGTTCGGTCCCGAGGACGATCCCAAGAACCTCGTCCACCTCGACGCCAAGCTGCACAAGGTGGTCGAGTCGATCCACCTCGGCGAGCGGGAGCGCGGCGAGCGCCTGGCGCGCGAGGTGATCGACGAGCGGCCGTCGATGGGGCTGGCCTGGTACCTCCTGTCGCAGATGATGCTCGATCGCGGCGCGACCGCCGAGGCTGTCGCGACCATGGAGAAGGCGGTCGAGCTGGGCGCGGCGTCCGACTCGCTCCAGCGCCAGCTCGGGCTGTCGCTGGCCGAAGTCGGCAGGTACGCGGACGCACTGACGGCGCTCCAGCCGTTCGGCGACTCGGACGACCCCGACGTGCTCAACGCCCTCGGGCTGATCCTCTCGGAAGCGGGTCGCCAGCAAGAGGCGCGCGCGGCCCTCGAGCGTCTTCTGGCGCGAGACCCCCGCAACGCTCGTGCCCTGGAGAACCTCGCGGTCGTCGAGCTGCGGTCCGAGCGCTGGTCCGAAGCCGCCCGCAACGCTCAGCGCGCCGTGGACCTCGATCCCGGCCTCGGCCAGGCGTGGAACTACCTGGGCACCGCGCGCTACAACACCGGCGACCCCCGGGGCGCAGTGACCGCCTGGGAGCAGGCGGTCGCCGTCGAGCCCGACAACTTCGACGCGCTCTACAACCTGGCCCTGGTCGCTGCCCAGATCGGCGACGCGGGCCGGGCGCGGCGGGCGTTGGAACGCTTCATCGCGGCGGCTCCGAGCGAGCGCTACGGGCCCGACATCGAGCGGGCCCGGGCGATGCTCAGGCAGCTGCCGGGTACGGGTTAGGCGGTCACGACAGCTCTCTGGCTGCTCGGAGCAACCGATAGAGCTGCTCCTTCGTGGCCGCTCCGGGACCGACCGCCTCCAGCGGATCCCTCGACGCTGCGGTTCGTCGCACTTCCTTCACCGCCTCGCGTGGCTCGAGATCCCGCTCGGCGGCCAGCCAGGCGGCGAGGATGTGCCCGGTCCGGCCGATGCCGCCCTGGCAGTGCACCACGACCTTCTTGCCGTTTCT
This sequence comes from Acidobacteriota bacterium, assembly GCA_024638355.1. GTDB lineage: Bacteria > Acidobacteriota > Thermoanaerobaculia > Multivoradales > JAHEKO01 > JAHEKO01. The sequence continues at coordinate 455 of JAHEKO010000125.1, read as the reverse complement.
CTTCGACTCCCGCAGAAAGGGCAGTATTTTTTCAATCAGTAATTCTTGTGAACAGAGCTCGAAGTCCTTTATGGGAGCCCAGCACACGTCGTCATCCGAAAAAGCGGTGCGGTAGTGCTCGAGGAGGCGTGGGTAAGCCGCGACCTGCTTGGGAGACAAGAGACAGCAGACCCGAGCCACTCCCTGCTCCTTCATAAACCCTACCCACGCCTCGATTGCAGGGTCGTTTGTCGCTCCTTTCGAGTATCCGGGGCAGGAAGCGCCAAAGACGGTTGCCTCGCCGAGGCCTGCTGCCGAGAAGTTGTGTGTCCGCATCCCAATCACCGCACGCGTCCCGCCTTCATTGCGACCCGTCGGATCAACGGCCAGAGCGGCCGCAGGAAGCGGTAGTGCCGTCTCCAGTGCTGGCCGAACAGGTACAACCGCCATTGGTCGGCGACGATCTCGCCGTCCTT
>JAHEKO010000629.1 GCA_024638355.1 Acidobacteriota bacterium | reverse complement strand
CTCCAGACGCGACACGGTGTCGACGAAGAGGAACTCGTCGCCGTAGGGGAGGATCGACGCGAGCGCCGCGCGATCGAGCGCGCCGCCCGCGTCGCGCAGCCGGTCGATCGAGCCCCCGGCCGTCAAGGTTGCCTCAAGACGAGCGTCGCGTTGGTGCCGCCGAACCCGAAGTTGTTGGTCAGCACCGTGGCCGGCCGATCGTGGAGAGTCTCGGTCACCACCGGAGCGCCCTCGAGCGTGGGATCCAGATGGTCGATATTGATCGACGGCGCCAGGAAGCCGCGCTCCATCATGCCGACGCAGAAGATCAGCTCGAGCGCGCCGGCCGCGCCCAGGCCGTGGCCGGTCATCGACTTGGTCGACGAGAAGCGGGGCAGCGACGTGCCGAAGACCTCGCGCATGGCCGCGACCTCGATCACGTCGCCCGGGCCGGTCGAGGTGCCGTGGGTGTTCACGTAATCGACAGCTTCCGGCGTGAGGTCCGCGTCGGCCAGCGCCAGCCGCATGCACTGCGCCGCGTGCTCTCCGCTGGGCTCGGGCAGCACCATGTCGTAGCCGTCCGAGGTGGCGGCATAGCCGACGATCTCGGCCATCACCGGGGCGCCGCGTGCCCGTGCCCGGTCGAGGCTCTCGAGCACGACGATGCCGCCGCCGCCGCTGATCACGAAGCCGTCGCGGTCCCGGTCGTAGGGCCGCGAGGCCGCGGTCGGGCGGTCGTTGAAGCGGGTCGAGAGCGCGATACGCAGGTTCTGAAACGACACCGTCACCAGCTCGTGCATGCCCTCGCCGCCGCCGGCGACGGCCAGATCCAGGACGCCGGAGTGGATGAGCTGGTAGGCGTGTCCGATGTTGTGGGCGGAGGTCGCGCAGGCCGAGCTGATCGAATAGCTCGGGCCGTGGATCTTGAGCAGGCTGGCGACCGCGGCGCTGCAGCAGCTCGACATGCTCAGGATGACGGTGTAGGGACTGCCGCGACGCCCGGAGTGGAAGATCTCGGCCTCCCGGTGCACCGCCTCGACCGCTACGGTGCCGCTGCCGACGATGCACCCCGTTCGGGCGCTCTCGAGATCCGCCGCCTCCAGGCCGGCTCGGGCCACCGCGTCGCGTGCGGCGATCGAGCAGTGGAGCGCCGCGCCCGAGAGGCCGGGCGCGATCTTCTTGGGAATGCGCGCCGCCTCCAGCTTCTCGTCGAGATCTTCGATGGTTCCCGCTACCGTCGACTTGAGGCCCAGCTCGACCCAGCGCGGCACCGTCGCCAGACCGCTCTCGCCGCGAGAGAGGCGGTCGATCACCGTTTCGTAGGAGTGACCGAGGCAGGAGACGAGCCCGACGCCGGTCACCGCTACGCGCGAACTCACGCGGATTCCTCGGGGGGCGCCGCCTCGAGCTTCGACTCGATCAGGTCGTGCAGGTCGCCGACGGTCTCGAGGCTCTCCAGCTCTTCGTCTTCGACGACCACCCCGAGATGCTCTTCGAGATCCATGACCAGGGTGATCGCCTGCAGCGAGCCCAGGTCCAGATCGTCGCGCAGCGACGTCTCGTACGTCACCTGCTCGGCGGAGATCTCTTCATCCGAGGCCTCGACGAGGTGCTCGACAATCGTTTCCCAGGGCGACTCGGCCATCTTTGCAGCTCCCTCCGGCGGAGCAATTTATCACTGCGGCAGGGGGCAGGAACAGCGGGTAGTGGTACCGAACAGCGCTTCGGCTCGATTCCACTATCCTGTGAGCCGCGTTGACCGGCGAGAGGTATCGGAGGATCTACGACGTCGTCCGGCGGATTCCGCCCGGCAGGGTCGCGACCTACGGCCAGATCGCCGCGATTGCCGGCCTCGCCGGTCACGCCCGCCAGGTCGGCTACGCCCTCCACGCCCTCGACGACGGCTCCGACGTTCCCTGGCAGCGGGTGATCAACGCCAGGGGCGAGGTCAGCCCGCGCGCCGCGGCCGGCTGGGAGGGCTACCAGCGGCACCTGCTGGAAGAAGAGGGCGTGGAGTTCGACGAGCGTGGCCGGGTCGAGCTCGGGCGTTTCCGCTGGGAGCCCTGACGCCCGCCCGGCACGGGTCCGCGGGGTGGCGCCTGCGGCACGGTTCTCTGCGCCCGGCACGGGTCCGGGCGCTACGGGGTAGCGCCTCCACCTGTGGGGGGCGAACCGGTCGGAGGCGTCTCGAGCAGCTGCCGCGTGAACGTCTCCGCGTCGATGTTCGTTCCGCAGACGATGACCCCCACCCGCTTGCCGCGCAGCTCGCCGGCCAGCGGTCCACACAGGGCCGCCGTGGCGGCGGCGCCGGCCGGCTCGACCGCCAGCTTGGCCTCGCCGAACATCAGGCGCATGCCGTCGCGGAT
>JAHEKO010000628.1 GCA_024638355.1 Acidobacteriota bacterium | reverse complement strand
GACAACCACCACCATCTCATCTGCCGCACCTGCGGCCAGGTGGTCGACGTCGACTGCGCGGTCGGCGATACCCCCTGCTTGAGCGCCGCCACCCACTCGGGCTACGAGATCGACGAAGCCGAGGTGATCTTCTGGGGCCGCTGCCCCACCTGTCGGGCGACAACCGCCGGCATCTGAGCACGCGAACGAGGCGGTCCGAAACCGCCATATCCACATTGAGGAGAGAGATGAGCAACGAAGAGCACGGAACGACTGTGACCAGCGACGAGCCCGCACGAGCCAAGTGCCCGGTGATGCACGCCACGCACCAAGCGGTCGGGGCGACGGCGAATCAGCACTGGTGGCCGGATCAGCTCAATCTGAGGATCCTGCGTCAGGACCACCCCCGCGCCAATCCCATGGGCGAGGACTTCGATTACGCCATGGAGTTCGAGAGCCTCGACTTCGATGAGCTGGCCAAGGATGTCGATGCGCTGATGACCCAGTCGCAGGACTGGTGGCCGGCCGACTACGGCCACTACGGGCCGTTCTTCATCCGCATGACGTGGCACGCCGCGGGAACCTACCGCATCGCCGACGGCCGCGGCGGGGGCGGCACGGGCGCGCAGCGCTTCGCCCCCCTCAACAGCTGGCCCGACAACGCCAACCTCGACAAGGCGCGCCGCCTGCTCTGGCCGGTCAAGCGCAAGTACGGCCGCAAGATCTCGTGGGCCGATCTGCTGATCTTCACCGGCAACCGCGCCCTGGAGACGATGGGCTTCAAGACCTTCGGCTTCGGCGGCGGGCGCGAGGACATCTGGGCCCCCGAGGAGGACGTCTACTGGGGCCCCGAGCGGGAGTGGCTCGGCGACGAGCGCTACAGCGGCGACCGGGAGCTGGCGAACCCGCTCGGCGCGGTCCAGATGGGCCTGATCTACGTCAATCCGGAGGGGCCGAACGGCAAGCCGGACCCGCAGGCCGCGGCCCGGGACATTCGTGAGACGTTCGGCCGGATGGCGATGAACGACGAGGAGACGGTCGCGCTCATCGCCGGCGGCCACACGTTCGGTAAGGCCCACGGCGCGGCCAACCCCGACGAGCACGTCGGCCCCGAGCCCGAGGGCGCCAACCTGCACGAGCAGGGGTTCGGCTGGACGAATCGCTTCGGCAGCGGCAAGGGCGGCGACACGATCACGGCCGGGCTGGAGGGCGCCTGGACTCCCGACCCGATCACCTGGGACAACGGCTACTTCGAGATGCTCTTCAAGTACGAGTGGGAGCTGACGAAGAGCCCGGCCGGTGCCTATCAGTGGACACCGAAGAACGTCGAGGAGCAAGACCTCGTGCCGGACGCCCACGACCCTTCGAAGAAGCACGCTCCGATGATGGCGACGACCGACCTCTCGCTGAAGGTGGATCCCGCCTACGAGGAGATCTCGAAGCGCTTCTACGAAAACCCCGACGAGCTCGCCGACGCCTTCGCCCGTGCGTGGTACAAGCTCCTCCACCGCGACATGGGACCCGTCGCGCGCTACCTCGGGCCGTGGGTGCCCGAGGAGACGCTGCTCTGGCAGGACCCGGTCCCCGACATCGACCACGAGCTGATCGACGGCCGGGACATCGCCGCGCTCAAGGGCAAGATCCTCGGCTCGGGCCTGTCCACCTCCCAGCTGGTGTCGACCGCCTGGGCGTCGGCCTCGAGCTACCGCGACACCGACAAGCGCGGTGGCGCCAACGGCGCGCGCATTCGCCTCTCGCCCCAGGCGCAGTGGGACGTGAACGTGACGTCCGGCGTAGCGAGCGTGCTGGAGACCCTGGAGGGCATCCAGCGGGAGTTCAACGACTCGCAGAGCGGCGGCAAGAAGGTCTCGCTCGCCGACCTGATCGTGCTGGGCGGCTGCGCGGCCATCGAGTCGGCCGCGAAGAAGGCCGGGCACGACGTGGAGGTGCCCTTCTTGCCGGGGCGCACCGATGCCACGCAGGACCAGACCGACCCCGAGTCGTTCGCGGTGCTCGAGCCGACCGCGGACGGCTTCCGCAACTACCTCCAACCGGGCCAAGAGGTTCCGGCCGAGCACCTGCTGGTCGACAAGGCGTTCATGCTGACGCTATCGGCACCGGAGATGACGGCGCTCGTGGGCGGCATGCGCGTGCTGAACGCCAACGCCGGGCAGGCCGCTCACGGAGTCTTCACCGACCGGCCGGAGACGCTGACCAACGACTTCTTCGTGAACCTGCTCGACATCGCGACAGAGTGGAAGCCGGCCTCGGACTCCGAGGACGTCTTCGAGGGCCGCAGCCGCGAGACCGGCGAGCGCCGGTGGACCGGCACCCGCTTCGACCTCGTCTTCGGCTCCAACTCCGAGCTCCGGG
>JAHEKO010000124.1:6560-9156 GCA_024638355.1 Acidobacteriota bacterium | reverse complement strand
ATCTGGCTGGCCGCCGCGGCGCAGTCCAGATCGGTTCTCCTCGGCCTCGCGTTCACCGGAGGCATCGCCGTCGTCGCCGCGCTGCTCGCGCTGGCCGCGCGACTGCTGGTGCGCGCGCTGTCGCGACTTCCCCGGCGGCTCGGCCGACGACGGGGAGGAGTGTGGCTACGCTACGGATTGGCGTCGATTGCGCGGCCCGGAGCCGGTACCGTGGGCGCGGTCGTCGCCGTTGGTCTCGGCGTGGTGCTGATCCTGGCGGTCGCTCTGGTGGAGCGCACCCTGCGGCGGGAGCTCACGCCCGAGCTCGAGGAGCGGGCGCCCACGGCCTTCCTCATCGACATCCAGCCCGAGCAGTGGCCAGGGGTGGACGCCCTGCTTGGCGACGAGGGCGCCAGCCGCGTGCAGTCGGTTCCGGTCGTCACCGCGCGCATCCTGAGCATCGACGGCCGAAACGTTCAGCAGATTCTCGACGACGACGGGCGCGACCGCGACGGCCGCTGGGCCCTCACGCGCGAGCAACGGCTGACCTATCTGGACGCCCTCCCGGACGACAATCGCGTCATCGCCGGAGCTCTGTGGTCGGATCCCCAGCGCGGCGAAGTGAGCGTCGAAGAGGACTTCGCTCGCGATCTGGGGGTCGGGCTCGGCAGCGAGCTGACCTTCGACATTCAGGGGGTCGAGCTGCCGCTCGTGGTCTCCAGCCTGCGCTCGGTGAACTGGCGCACCTTCGACATCAACTTCTTTCTGGTCGTCGAGCCGGAAGCGCTGGCCGGCGCTCCCCACTACCGCGTGGCGACGGCCAAGCTGCCGGCCGAGCGCGAGCAGGGGGTCCAGGATCGGCTGGCGGCCGGCTACCCCAACGTGACCCTGATCGAGATCGGGCGGCTGCTCGCCCAGGTGCGATCGGTGCTGGGCCGGCTGGCCGCCGGCGTACAGTTTCTCGGCGGGTTCACCATCCTGGCGGGAATCACCATCCTGGCGGGAGCGATCAGCGCGGCGACCCTCAGGCGGTCGCGCGAGCTGGCCTTGCTCAAGACGCTGGGCATGACCCGCCTCGGGGTGGCGGGGATGCTGGCGGTCGAGTTCGCGGCGCTGGGTCTGGTGGCGGGCCTTCTCGGCACCGCCGGGGGCTACCTGCTGGCGCGCACGGTGGTCACTCTCGGCATGGAGCTGCCCTGGCAGTTCGCGGCGGCGCCGCTGGCCATCACGGTGATCGCCAGCATCGTTCTGACCGCCGTCACCGGGGTGTTGGCGAGCGTCCGAGCCCTGCAGTCACGCCCCGTGGAGGTCCTACGCTCGGAGTGACGGCGGCGCTCCGGGCGACGCCGGGCTACCTGGCGAGCGGCGGGCCGGCGGCCCGGCTGGTGAGCCGGCTCACCGGAACGAACTCGTAGCCGGCGGCCACCGCGCGCGGGACGTCGACTCGCAGGACCGCCAGGGTATCGGCGTGCGGGTGCGCGATCGCCACCGCGGAACCCCGACCGCGGGCGACCTCGAGCAGGCGCCGGAATTGGGCGTGAATCGCCTCCGGTCCGATCTCGGCGTCGAGGAAGACGTGACGCTCGGCGGCGGCGAGCCCCACCTCGCGGGCCACCCGGTAGCCGACGCTGTCCGGGCTGGTGCGCGAGTCGAGATAGAACAGGTCGCGCTCCGCCAAGACGCCGAGGATGGCGCGCATCCTGTCGGCGTCGGTGCTCAGCTCCGAGCCCATGTGGTTGTTGACGCCGCTGGCGTCGGCGACCGCGGCCAGCGCCCAGCGGGTCGCCGCCTCCAGCTCGGCCTCGCTCATGCCGCGGGTCAAGGCGCCCGGTCCCGGATCGGCCTCGACGCGCGGCTGCATCGGCAGATGCAGCAAGACCTCCGCACCGCGCCGTTTCAGCTCCGCCTGTACCGCACGGGTTCGGGTCTCGAACGGCAGGACCCCGAAGGAGAGCGGAACCCCCAGCTCGAGCAGGTCATCGACATCTTCGACCCGCCGCCCCAGATCGTCGATGACCAGGGCGATCTTGCTGCCGTCGCCGCGCGGTATGGGCTCGGGCGCCGTGGGTGCGGCGGATGACTGGAGCCGCGGCGGCGTGGGCTCGGCTCGCGACCCGGGCCGCTCCACCACCGCTTGCGGCTCTGACTCCGGCGCAGGCTCGGGTGCCGGAGCCGCGCGGACCGCGGCTCGCGCCGGCGGCTCGCTCGCCGCACTCTCCGGCAGTGGCGCGCGGCCGGCGGCGCCGATCAGATAGCCGACGATCAAGCAGCTCACGCCCACGCCGACGATCATCGAGACGTTCCAGGTCTCGGCCACCCGTTTGCTCATGGCTGGCTGCCCGACCTCAGGCGACCTTCTCGAGCGGTGCCTGCGCATCGCGCAGCCGCTCGAGACCGCGCTTGAGGATCAGCTCCCGCAGCGGCACATCCGCCTCGGACAGGTTGCGGTTGGCCTCCGTCACCTGCAGCTCCGGCTCGAGGCTCGACTGCAGGGGAGCCTCGTCGGGCCCGGTGTAGAAGGCGTCGGTGAGAAAGAGCTCGCCGCCGGTCGAGAGCGCGACGGCTCTCTGGCGCCCGGCGTGTCCGAACGTCGGCTCGCCGACCAGCTCGGCCACGC
>JAHEKO010000124.1:0-6460 GCA_024638355.1 Acidobacteriota bacterium | reverse complement strand
GCCTCGTCGGGCCCGGTGTAGAAGGCGTCGGTGAGAAAGAGCTCGCCGCCGGTCGAGAGCGCGACGGCTCTCTGGCGCCCGGCGTGTCCGAACGTCGGCTCGCCGACCAGCTCGGCCACGCCCGACTGCTGCAGGATCGCGGCGAGGATCTCGCTCGGTCCCTGGGTGGCGCGGTCGACCAGCACTACCAGCGTCCCCTCCCAGAGCCGCGGCCGCTCGTCGGTGAACGTCTCGACCACCTCGGAGCGGCTCATCAGTCCGCCCAGCTTGCCGTCGACGAAGAGGTCGGCCACACCGTAGGCGGCCTCGCTCGAGCCGCCCGCGATGCCGCGCACATCGAGCAGCAATCCTGCGGCCCCCTCGGCCGCCAGCTCCTCCAGCAGTCGCGCGACGGCGGCGACCGTGTCGGGCGAGAAGCGGGACAGGCGCAGCACCGGAAGGCCATCCTGGAGCTCCACCGCGGGCTCCCGGGGAGTGAAGGGTTGGAGAGTCAGCGTCTTCTCCTCGCTCTGGCCACGGCGGATGACCTCGAGCTCGAGCTCGGTCCCGGGCTCGCCGGCGAAGAGGGTCTGGATCTCCCAGAGCGGCATGCGCCGGGTGCGACGGCCGTCGATCTGAGCGATCGCATCGCCGCGCTGCAGCCCGACATCCTCACCGGGGCTGCCCGGCGCCACCGCCAGAACGTACGCGATGCCGCGCTCCTTGACCAGCGCCACTCCGCTGTGCCGTACCCCGATCTCGCGGGCCCGTCGATAGCGCTCGACCTCGGTGGAGGGAACGAACGTCGACATCGAGTCGAGCGCGTCGGTGGTGCCGTCGAGCGCGCCGGCGAAGAGGACGTCGACGGACGTCTCCTCGACGTAGGCGCGCCGTATCAGGTTGAGCACTTCGGTGAAGACCGACAGGCTCTTGTAGAGCGAATCCTCCTCGGCCTCGTCGCGGGTGACGGCGCGGGCGAAGGTGCCCGAAGCGATTCCGAAGATCACCAGGATCGAGACGATGGCGAAGAGGGCGCGGCCGCGGGTCATCTGGGAGTCGGTGGGGGTGAGATCGAGTCGAACGACAGCTACACGAGCTTGGCCGAAGATAACATAGCGCGGTGAGTGGATACCGATCCCTGGCAGCCGCCGTCCTGCTTCTCGCCGCCTGCGGCGGCGAGCCGACGCTGACCCCCGAAACCAACGAGGTCGTAGTCGCGCTGCGCGGCGCGCCGATCCACCTCGACCCGCGCATCGCCACCGACGCCGACTCGAGCGCCGTCCTGCAGCTCGTGGTCAACGGGCTCGTGACCAAGACGCCCAACGGCGACTACATCCCGGACCTGGCGGAGTCGTGGGAGATCCTCGACGGCAACACCCGTTACCGATTTCATCTGAAGCAGGGGGTGACCTTTCACGACGGCCGGCCGTTCACGGCCGACGACGTGCTCTGGACCTTCCGCACGATTCTCGACGGGAGCCTGACCACCGCCAAGCGTGGCGCCTTCGCCCAGCTCGAGCGGGTCGAGGCGGTCGACGATCGAACCGTAGACTTCGTGCTGGCCGAGCCCTACGGCGCCATGCTCGGCAACCTGACGCCGTTCGTGGGAATCGTGCCGGCCGGCTCCGACTCGCAATCCTTCAACCGGGCACCGGTCGGCACCGGTCCGTTCCGGGTGGTCGAGCGGCGCGACGATCGAGTGGTGCTGGCGGCCTTCGACGACTACAAGGACGGACGGCCGAAGCTCGACCGCGTCATCTTTCGCGACGTTCCCGACTCCACCGTGCGGGCGCTCGAGCTGCGCAAGGGATCGGTGCATCTGGTGGTCAACGAGCTCAAGCCCGACGTCGTGGTCGATTTCCGCTCCGACCCGCGATTCAAGGTGGTCGAGACTCCGGGCTCGAACTACGCCTATGTCGGCGTCCAGATGGAGGATCCGATCCTCTCGGACAAGCGGGTGCGGCGCGCGATCGCCCACGCGCTCGATCGCGGGCGCCTCCTGAGCTCGATCTGGCGCGGGCTGGGCGTGGTCACCGAATCGATGATGCGGCCCGGGCACTGGGCGCTGAACGAGAGCCTCGAGCCGATCGCCTTCGACCCGGCCGCCGCCCGCGCCCTGCTCGACGCGGCCGGCTATCCCGACCCCGACGGCGACGGCCCCGCCACTCGCTTCGAGCTGACCTTCAAGACCTCGACCGACGAGATCTACCTGTTGCAGGCTCAGATCATCCAGGCGATGCTCGCCGACGTCGGTATCGGCATCGAGATCCGCTCGCACGAGTTCGCGACCTTCTACAACGACATCAAGCAGGGGAACTTCCAACTCTTCAGCCTCGTCTGGGCGGGCGCCGTCGATCCCGACATGTACAGCCTCACCCTGCACTCCGAGAAGGTGCCCCCCGAGGGCGCCAATCGCGGCCGCTACCGCAACCCCGAGTTCGACCGCCTGGTCGAGCAGGGCGCTCGGCTGGCCGAGCCCGCGGAGCGCCTCCCCTTCTATCTCCGCGCCCAGGAGATCCTGGCCGACGAGCTCCCCTACATCAGCCTCTACATCAAAGCGAACGTGGCGGTGATGCCGGCGACGCTCGAGGGCTACGAGAACTACTCGAACGGCGAGCTGTTCAGCCTCGCCCGCGCGTACTGGAGCGACCGGCCCTAGCCTGACCGACCCTCCAGCTTCCTACCGCGCCGCCGCAGGCTAGCCGAACGACGAGACCGCTTCGCCCTCGTCGTCGTGGACTTCGAAGACGGTCACCAGCTGGGTGATCTGGAGAATGTCCTGGACCTTGGGCGGCAGATGAAGCAGCTTCAACTTGCCGCCGCGGTTGGTCACCGTCGTGTAGCCGGAGACGAGCTCACCGATTCCCGAAGAGTCGATCGTGGTGACGGCGGCGAGGTTGATCAGGATGTTCTTCTCACCCTCGTCCAGAACGTTGTGTACCTTCTCGCGCAGAGCGATGTCGCCGACGCCGATGGTGATCTTGCCCTTGGGCTCGAGAATGGTGACGCCGCTTTCCTTCCGTACTCCGATATCCATCTCTAGTTCTCCTCTGAGGGCCCTGGGGCCATAGCAGCGGACGGCAGACGCTTGCGCAGCGTCACGACCGTGCCTCCTTCTTGTTTGAAGCTGAAGTCGATGTGGTCCATGAAATTGGTCATGAAGAGTATGCCGCGGCCGTTTGGGCGGAGAAGATTATCAGCCACCAGCGGGTCGTCCACGTTGTCGGGGTCGAAACCCCTCCCCTGGTCGGTCACTTCGATGACCACTTCGTTGTCGTCGACTCCGAAATCGATCTCGACCCGCTTCTCCGGGTTCTGCCGATTGCCGTGCTTGATGGCGTTCGCTACCGCCTCCCCCACCGCCAGGCTGATCGAGTGGGCGACCTCGTCGTCCAACTCCAGCTTGCGTAGCGACTCCTCCACCACGATCTGAACGAGCTCGATGTCCTCGAAATGACTGCCGATGACCAGATGAACCTGGGAGTTTTGAGCGGCCATCAGCCTTAGCGGTCGACTCTAGCAGACGGTTTGGATGTGACCTCTAGCCGATCGGACCCGGCCCGGATGCCCCCGGCTCGAGAAGATCCAACAGCTGAGGGATGACGAACAGCAATTGTACACCGTCGAAAACGGTGTGCGCGGCGATCGCCGCCCAGATCGACTGCCGCCATCGCACGAGCGCGGCGAAGATCAGGGAGAGGAGGGTGATGCCCACCAGCATGAGCGGCTGCTCGTAGCTCAGGTGGGCCAGCACGAACGCCGCGGTAGACAGGCCGATTCCGACCCGCGGCTGCAGAAAGCCCCTGAAGAACAGCTCTTCCACCACTCCAGCCGACAGGCTGATGGCGAACCGAATCGCAAGCGGCAGCGCCGCCACCATGGCCACCACCGGCGGCGGACTCTGTGGCAGCAGCTCTTCACCGCCCAGTAGATAGATGACCGAACCCACCGCCATCAGGGTCGCCAGCACGGCCATCCAAGCCCCCAGTCCGACGCCGGCGCCCAGCGCGAGCTCGCGCCCCAGACCGCCGAGGCGCAGACCGAACTGGCGCCCCCACGAGGCCGCGAGGCCCTCGCCGGTGCCGCGGCCGACCGCGAAGCCGGCGACGAACCAGATCACCAGGGCGGCGGCAAAGAAGACGTGTAGCTGGAAGAGCTGCGCCGTCTCGATGCGGTTGGGCAGCGAGCGCTCGACGCCGATCACGCTGAGCGGAGCGAAGACGCCGATCCAGAAGACCACCGCCAGAGCCGACGTAGCCAGCACCCGGCGCAGGACCGGCCCGGCAACCGGCTGCCCGGGAAGCACCACGAAGCCGGGCGGCTGGAGTCCGCGAGCGGCGGTCGACCGATCCACGAAGAGGGCGGCCATAGCTGCCAGGACGAGCGGCACGCCCAGCCTCAAAAGGTCAAGATCCATGCTGGCGGGGATGATATCCTCACCACTTCCAGGAGGTACCTCGATTGAACAGATTCACCGGAGTTGACTACCTAGACATCGAATCGTTGCTCAGTGACGAAGAGCGCCTGGTACGCGATACCGTCCGCGCCTTCGTCGACGACAAGATCAAGCCGATCATCGAGGAGTGCCATCGCGAGGGCACCTTCCCGCTGCAAGTCGTGCCCGAGCTGGCGCGGCTCGATCTCTTCGGCGCCAGCATCGACGACTACGGTCTGCCGGGGCTCAAGGGCGTCGCGTACGGCCTGATCATGCAGGAGCTCGAGCGCGGCGACTCCGGTCTACGCAGCATGTGCTCGGTGCAGAGCAGCCTGGTGATGTACCCGATCTACACCTTCGGCTCGCAGGAGCAGAAGGACCGCTGGATTCCGGCGCTGGCCTCGGGCGAGGCGATCGGCTGCTTCGGCCTGACCGAGCCCGACTTCGGCTCCAATCCGGGCGGCATGCGGACCACGGCGCGCCGCGACGGCAACGAATGGGTGCTCAACGGCGCCAAGCAGTGGATCACCAACGGCACGCTCGCCAGCGTGGCCGTGGTGTGGGCGAAGACCGACGAGGGCATTCGCGGATTCCTGGTCGAAAAGGACACCCCGGGCTTCACCACCCGAGACCAGCACGGCAAGTTCTCGCTTCGCGCTTCGGTCACCTCCGAGCTCGGCTTCCAGGACTGCCGGATTCCGGCCGACAACGTCCTGCCCAAGACCGTGGGCCTCAAGAACGCGCTCATGTGCCTGAACGAGGCCCGCTACGGCATCGCCTGGGGCGGACTCGGCGCGGCGATGGACTGCTATCAGACCGCCCTCGACTACGCCAAGGAGCGGGTGCAGTTCGGCGGCCAACCGATCGCCAGCCACCAGCTCGTGCAGGACAAGCTGGTCTGGATGGTGACCGAGATCTCCAAGGGGCAGCTCCTCGCGCTCGAGCTGGCGCGGCTGAAGGACGCCGGCCGACTCAAGCACTACCACGTGTCGATGGGCAAGCGGAACAACATCTGGGTGGCTAGGGAGAGCGCCAAGCTGGCGCGGGAGATCCTCGGCGCGAACGGCATCGTCGACGACTATCCGGTGATCCGCCACATGCTCAACATCGAATCGGTCTACACCTACGAGGGGACCCACGATATCCACGGCCTGGTCATCGGCGAGCGCATCACCGGAATCCCCGCTTACAACCCGCCGGCGCGGAAGACCTCCCCGCAGCCCGATCCGGTGGCCCAGCCGGTGAGCGACTGAGAATGGCCCTCGATCTCGATTTCGAGCAGCAGTTCATCGGCGTGACCGAGGCGGCCGCCGTCGAGGCGGCCAAGACCATGGGGTATGGCGATCGCGAGCACGCCGACTATGTGGCCGTCGAGGCGATGCGCAGTCAGCTCGATCAGGTCGAGATGTCGGGGCGGATCGTCATCGGCGAGGGAGAGCGCGACAAGGCGCCGATGCTCTACGTCGGCGAGGAGGTCGGCGCGTACAAGGGCAACGACGACGCCATCGGCATCGACATCGCGGTCGACCCGCTCGAGGGCACCAACCTGTGCGCGACCGGCGCGCCCGGCGCCATCGCGGTGCTCGCCGCCGCCGAGCGCGGCGGCCTTCTTCATGCCCCCGACATCTACATGGACAAGATCGTCGTCGGGCCGACCGCGCGCAAGGCCAACGTTCACCTCGACGCCCCCGTGGCGGAGAACCTGCGCAACATCGCCGATGCCTACGGCCGCTCGGTCGACAAGCTGACGGTGGTGGTGCTCGACCGCGAGCGGCACGAGCGGCTGATCGCCGACATTCGCGAAGCCGGAGCCCGCATTCGGCTGATCGGTGACGGCGACCTGTCGGCCGGCATCGAGGCCGCGATCCGCGGCTCCGGCGTCCACGCCGCGATGGGCATCGGCGGAGCGCCCGAGGGGGTGGTAACGGCGGCGGCGATGCGCTGCCTCGGCGGTGAGATCTACGCCCGGCTCAAGCCGCTCGACGAGCATCAGCGGGAGCGAGTCGCCGAGGTCGGCATCGACGACGTGGACCGGCTGTACACCGC
>JAHEKO010000123.1 GCA_024638355.1 Acidobacteriota bacterium | reverse complement strand
ACGCGCATCAATCCTCCACCACCTCCACCAGCACGTCGCCGACCGCGCCGGAGGGCGCCTTCAAGCCCAGGTAGGCGGCCAGGGTACTGGCGATCCCGGTCGGGGAGACCTGGCGATGGACAACGCGGGGCTCGATTCCCGGGCCGGCGAAGAGGATGGGAACGAAGGTGTCGTAGCTCCAGGGCGAGCCGTGGGTCGCCGCTACCTTCAGGCCGTCCATGTCGTTGATGAAGCGGTGAGGCTCGAAGACGATGAAGACGTCACCCGACCGGTTGGGGTGGTAGTTGTTGAGGATGGAGCGCATCTGGGGCGTGTCCGGGACCCGACCCGCCGCCAGATCGTAGCTCGAAACGGCGGCAGAGACGCCGTCGAGCTTCTCCACCTCGGCCGCGACCGCCGCGCCCACCCGCTCGGGGTCGAGTCCCTTGCCGGCGATCAGCTCCAGATCCAGGTAGACATAGGGATGGGAGTAGCGAGCGATGAGCTCCTGGGCGACGCCGAACTCGCGCTGGAGTGCGGCGAGGCCCGGCGCCCGATTCCAGCCGTCCGGATCGACATAGTCCGCTTTCAGCCCGAGGGAGGTGAGGTAGCCGGGCACTTCCGGTCCGCCGTGGTCGGCGGCCAGCACGACCAGCGTCTTGTCGAGCCCCACCTTCTCGTCGACGAACGCCAACAGGCCCGCCAGCGTGCGATCGAGGCGCAGCAGGTTGTCCTCGGCTTCGAGGCTCGCCGGGCCGAAGAAGTGGCCGACGTAGTCGGTGCTGGAAAAGCTCACGGCCAGGAAGTCGGGGATCTCGTCCTGTCCCAGGCCCTCGTTCACCAGCACGGCCTCGGCCAGGTCGCGGGTCAGCTCATCGCCCGCGGGGCTCAAGGTCAAGAGGGTGTTGAAGTACTTGCCCTCGCCATCGCCGTACGCGTGGGGGAAAACCCGTCCGTAGCCCGGGAAATCGACCTCCCAGTCGCGATCGTCGGCCGAGCCCGCGAGATAGGTTCCCGCCGGTCGCGAGAGCTCCCAGCTCTTGCCGGCGTAGCGCTCGGGCCGCCGCTCCCCGTTCCAGGCCTCCAGCCACTCCGGATAGCGCTCGTAGTAGTAGCGGCTGGTGACGAAGTCGCCGCTCGACTTGGAGAACCAGAAGGCCTTGCCGGCATGGCCGGCGAGCGAGATGGCGCCGCGGTCCTTCACCGACACGCCAAAGATCTTCGCGCGTCCGGAGGTGTGGATGGCGAGCTCGTCCGAGAAGGTCGACACCAGGATCGCCAGGGGCGAGCGCCCCTGGGTGGTCGCCGCCTTCTGGGTGGGATCGATCTCCGTCGCCTGGTCGACTCCCGCTCCCGGCGTCAGCAGCGGGTAGCGCGCGTCCTCGACGTTGTAGGTCAGCTCGCCGGTCCCCCGATCGAGCCACACGTTGCCCACCATTCCATGATCGGCGGGGTGCGCGCCGGTCGCCAGCGTGGCGTGACCGACGATGGTCTCGGTATTGGCGTGCTGGTAGTGGGCGTTGGCGTAGTGGATGCCGTTTTCGTACAGGTAGCGCAGCCCCCCAGGCTCGAGGCGGTCGAGCACCCGGCCGGGGAGGTCCCCGCGGAGCTGATCCACCGTGATCTGCAGCACCAGCCGCACGTCACGCGGTCCTTGCGCTCCCACCGGCAGCGCCCATCCAAGGGACAGCAGCAGGGCCGGCACCATCAGCTTCCTCGACATCGACAGCACTCCTCTTCGTCGCGACTCTGGGGCCTTGCACACCGCCCACGGTCACGTAGTCTGACATGCAATCGAGATCGTAGGACGTAGGTAGGCGGCCGCCTCGAGGACGTAGCTAACCCCGTCGGTGCGGCTGCCGGAGAACACGAGACTCGTCTTACGCCAGCAGGGTTCGACGCCATCATCGACTTCGATGAACATCACGACCGAGCCGCGCTCGGACCCGGCAGACTGAGCGGCACGCTTCAGAAAACCCGCCGCAGAGCGAGGTGCACGGCGATATCCGGGCCGTTGTCGAAGTGGACCGCGTTCTCGGTGACTGCGGCGGTGATCGCGTACGCCTGCCCGAGCCTCTTGTGCAACCCGAGGCTGAGCTGCCAGGTGTCGGCGTCGAGGTCGTCGATCCCGATTCCGTCCAGGGCCGAGCTCGCGACCAGGAGCTGCGCCAGCCACGAAAGCCCCAGCCAGCGCTGCTCCAAGCCGACGTAGCCGCCCGGCACCAGGCGGCTCGACAGGCCGAGCTCCCGCCACGCGCCGAGATGACGCAGATTGAGCGCGGCGAAGGCGCACCGGCGCGCCGAGCAGGCGCTCCACTGGGCCTGCGCCGCCAGGTCCACCGAGCCGCTGCTCGACAGACGACCCTCGTCGGCGACCGGGATCTTGACTGCCACGTCCCAGGTCACGCGCTGACCGGCGCGTGGCAGCGGCCTCTCTCCCCGAACCGCGACCAGCGGGTCGGCTAGGGTGAACGACGATTCAGGGGTCAGCTCGAGCTCCCGATCCGGCAAGGTGAGAACCAGCCCCTGCCCATGCTTCGGTACGCCCAGTCGGCCGTCCTGGTCGAGGCCCAAGGTGTTGTGTAGCTCCTCCAGAAACGTGTCCATCCCGCCGCCGTGGCGCTGGACGAAGGGGATCCGCACTTCGAGCTCCAGGCCCCGGCGCAAGCCTCGGCGCAGGCGAAGCTCGGTGCGCAGGGTTTCGCCGTCGATGTAGAAGACCGGTTCGCCGGTCTCGGTCTCCAGATCGGCCTGCTGCAGGAACTCCCGAGTCACCGGCAGTCGGTCGGTCCGAGCCTCGAGCGCCCGTTGCACGGGTCTCGAGCGAGTGAAGGTGTTGCCCGCCGAGACGGCGAGCTCCGCCTGCCAGGCCCCGGCGCCGAGAAGCTCGAGCGGGAGCGGCTCGACCGCCAGGGCAACCACGGTTATCGGGAACTGGTCCGCGAACCTGAGGGGGCCCGAGAATTCGAACTCCGCGGCGGACGCCGCGTTGGCCCACAGAATCAGGGCCACGCCAAGCAGGCTCGAACGCCACATCAGGAAACGTCTCACGACCGCCGGGTTCGCCGGCAGGCTACTCGCCCGCCGCCTCCGCAAGGGCTTGCGCGACCTCTTCGTGGCCCATGCTCTAGGCAGATCGACGGCGGCATGAGGGCCGCCACTACCATCTTCGTCGAAATCGACAGGACTCTTTTCCATCGCGACCCAGGTGCCTCGAGCTCCGACCCTCGCCGGCGTAGGTTGCCATGAAACGAGCGCGGGCTGAAGGTCGCATCCTCGTGCACCTCTGACGGAAGGATTCGAGCCCGGCGCTGGTCAACCTTTCGCCTGGCGACTCGTAGTAGCCTCTCGAAACTCGCATGCCGATCCTCGAGACGATGCTCGCCCGTGCCCCGCGATTCGTGCTGACGCACGCCGAGGAGCTCGGTCTCGAGCGGCGGGCGATGCTCCGTGGGTCGGGACTCAGCGAAACCGAGCTGAGCGACCCCGATTCCCGCATCCAGGTCAGGAAGTGGCTCGACCTCTGGCGGTTCATTGCGGCGTCGACGGGGGACCCGGACGTCGGCCTACGGCTGGGCTCACGGCTGGGAGTACGCGAGGTCGGCCTCCTCGGCTATCTCATGCAGCACAGCGCCACGCTCGGCGGCGCTCTCGACCGCTTCGCCCGCTTCTTCGAGCTCTGGCGCGAGAGCCGGGCGCCCCGCTATCGCCTCGCCGCCGACCGGGTCGAGATCGGTTGGAGCGCCAGACTGCTCTCGCCGCTCCTCGAGCGAGCCGTCTCCGACTGGATGCTCTCGGGCTTGCTGTCGGTCCTGCGAGGAGTCACCGGCCGGGACTTGACGCCTTTGGAAGTCCAGGTCCCCTACGCGCGGGCCGATCACGACCTCGGTGCGGTGCGCCGCTTCTTCGCGGCGCCGCTCCGCTTCCAGAGTCCGGTCGGCCAACTGGTCCTGCGTCGCAGCGATCTGGACGTGCCCATTCAGACGGCCGACATCGAGCTGGGGCGGTACCTGGAGCAGCACGCGACGCACATCCTCGAAGGAATGGTTCCCGGCGCCGACGTCACCGGGAAGGTCCAGCGGGCGCTCTGGGAGGGCTTGAAGGCCGGAGAGGTCTCCCTCGAGGAGATCGCTTCGCGTCTGGCGATGAGTCCACGAACGCTGCAGCGCCGCCTGAACGACGAAAGCACGTCGTTCAGCGAGCTGCGGGACGAGTTCCGCCACGAGATGGCGAACCAGCTCCTGGGCGAGACCGAGCTCTCGATCTACGAGGTGGCCTTTCTCCTCGGCTACTCGGAGCCGAGCACCTTCTACCGCGCCTTCCGGCGGTGGGAAGGGGCTTCGCCGCTGCAGTTTCGCCTCGCCTCGTAACGCCCTCCCGGCGACGAGATCTCGCCAACCTTCGACACCGCACCGCAAGCGGTGGTGACTACGGGCGGCGCTCGTGTACAGTCCCGTCGAGACAAGAAGAAGGTGGATGCTCTGAACTCGCATGGCCGATTCCGGAATTCCGCGGTGCTCGTCCTGCTGCTCGTCGCGGTGATGCCCGACGCATCGCTGCCGGCCGAGATCGAGCCGACGACCTTCCCCTATGCCGATTGGGCCGAGGTGCTCGAGCAGGTCGTGGACGAAGAAGGCTTCGTCGATTACCAGGCCCTGGCCCGGGACACCCGGGCTCTCGAGCGAGTGATCGCCGCGATCGAGGCCGTCAGTCCACGCAGCCATCCCGACCGCTTCGAGACCTCCGACCACGAGCTCGCCTACTACATCAACGCCTACAACGCGCTGGTCTTCCGCGGGGTGCTGGACAAGGGCCCCGAGCTCGAGACCGTGTGGGGCCGGACCGGCACCGGATTCGGGTTCTTCGTCCGGCAGAAGTTCACCGTCGGAGGCGAGAAGATCAGCCTGAAGAAGCTCGAAGACGACTGGGTTCGCGAGGGGTTTGGCGATCCACGGATCCACGCCGCCCTCAACTGCGCTTCGGTCGGCTGCCCGCGGCTGCCCCGCGCCCCCTTCTCGCCCGACACGCTCGATACCGAGCTCGACGAGGCGATGATCGAGTTCGTCGCGTCTCCCCTCCATGTCCGCGTGGACAGGGGTGGCCGCGTCGTTCACCTGTCTAAGATCTTCGACTGGTTCACCCGCGACTTCCTCGACTTCGAGGCCGCACAGGGGATCGAGAAGCCGAACCTGATCGACTACGTCAACCGCTATCGGAGCTCCGACACGCCGATCCCGCGCGACTTCCGCATCAAGTTCCAGAAGTACGACAAGCGGTTGAACAGGCAGTCCCCGTGATCTCCTCGCCGAGCTTGCCGCAGGCACCGCCCGCTCCTCGCGAGAGCCGGCTGCGCAGATGGTGGCGGGCGTTTCGCGAGCCGATCCCCGAGGAGAGCAATCGGGTCAACGCGCAGCGCCGGCTGGAGCTCCCGGCGGCGGTCCGCGGCCCACTGCAGGTCGCCGGCAGGGGGCATCATTCCTGCGGAGCGACCCACGGGGTGATGGAGCGCTGTGACTTCGCCTGCACCAGCTGCTACCTGGCCGGGCGGGCGAACGCGACGCCGCCGCTCGGGGAAGACGAGGTGCTGCGCCAGCTCGACGCCTTGCGCGCTTACCTCGGTCCCCAGGGCAAGGCCCAGATCACCTCGGGAGAGGTGACGCTGCTCCCCCGCGAGACCCTGGGACGTTACGTGGACTACGCCAGGGCGATCGGCCTCGACCCCATGGTGATGACCCACGGGCAGCGATTCCTGCGCGAGCCCGATTACCTGTTGGAGCTGGTTCGCGAGCACGGCCTCGAGAAGATATCGATCCACGTGGACGTCACCCAGCGGGGGCGCGACGGCTGGCGTCCCGGCCTTCGCGAGGCCGACCTGCACCCGGTCCGCTCGCGCTATGCCGACCTCGTGCGGCGAGTCCGGTCGGAGACCGGGAGACGCTTTCACTCGGCGCACACGGTCACCGTCACCGAGCGGAACGTCGACGACGTCGCCGAGGTGATGCGCTGGATCGCCGCCAACGCCGACGCCTTCCGGATGATCTCGTTCCAGCCGGTCGCCGAGGTGGGCCGAACGCGGGACCGCCGGATCTCGGGGCTCGAGCTCGACGACATCTGGTCGCGTATCTGCGACGGGCTGGGCCGGAAGCTGAACCGCCACGCCATGCACTTCGGGCATCCCGAGTGCAACATCCTGGCGCCGGTCGTCCTGCTCGAATGCGGGGGGCGGCGGGCGGTTCTCGAGACCGCCCGCGAGGGCCGCGGGTGGGACCGCTCCTATCTCCGGCGACTGATGCTCGCGATCGGCGGCTTCACCGTCCGCGGCAAGAGCCGGGCGGAGACCCTCATCGGCTTCCTCTCGCTCTGTCTCGCTCATCCCCTGCTGCTGCTCGAGACGCCGCTCTACTCCACCTACCGCGCCTGGGGCCTTCGCGCCTGGCTTTTCGCGGCCCTCGGCCAGCTCTTGCGCGGCCGGCCGCTCCGCATCCGTCCTCTCGCCATCGTCGTCCACAAGTTCATGAGCCAAGACGAGCTCGACACCGACATCGGGCGGGAGCGGCTGGCCGCCTGCACCTTCAAGGTGCCGGTCGGCGACCGCATGCTGCCGATGTGCGAGCTGAACGCCACCGGCCTTCGCGACGAGCTCAACGAGCGTCTTCGCGGGGTCTCGTTTGACACCGAGCGCCCGGAAGCCTAGGCTGCCTTCCCACCACCCGGGCCAGGGTCGTCTCCTACGACGTCCGACCCTGCAGTCGGCGATCAGAACCCAAGAGCATGGCCATAGCGCGACAGAGAGTGCGGCTGCCGCCCAGCGGATGGACCCGGGCCGTCGGCGGCGCCTTGCGCGGCGACCTGTGGAAGGGCGATGCCATCGCCGACTTCGAGCGGGCGTTTGCCGACTTCATCGGCTGCGAGGCAGCGATCGCGGTGCCGTCGGGGCGCGCCGGCCTGCGCTTCATCTTCGAGGCGCTCGAGCTCGAGCCGGGTGCCGAGGTGATCTTCTCGGCCTTCGGCTATCCGGTGGTTCCCCACCTGGCTCGCTCCCTGGGCTACTCCGTGCGCTTCGTCGACTGCGAGCCGCAGACCCTGGGGATGGATCCCGAGGCCCTGGCCGCCGCCATCTCGGAGAACACCCGCGCGGTGGTCGTTACCCACCTCTACGGCGTCCCCTGCCGCATCCGCGAGATCCGCCGGCTCGCCGAGTCCCACGGCGCCGTACTCATCGAAGACTGCGCGCACTGCTACGGCGCCTCGGTCGGTGGGTGCAAGACCGGAGCATTCGGCTCCTTCGGCTACTTCAGCTTCGAGACCTCCAAACCCGTCAACACCATGGGCGGAGGGATGGTGACCGCTCGCGACGAAGCGGCGGCGGACCGAGTTCGCGCGGTGGCTGCCAAGGAGCCGCACAAGGACATGGGCTGGCTCGTCAAGCGGCTCTCGAAGACCACGTTCGAGGCCACGGTCACCCATCCCTGGTTCTTCAATCTCGCGGTCTACCCGGCTCTGCGCTTGCTGCAGCGCGACCCCTCCGACGATCGCTTCGCCTCGGGCTATCAGCCCGACGAGATCACCATGCAGGGCCGGATGGGCCGCTACACCAACTACCAGGCGCGGCTCGGCCTGGCCCAGATGAAGACCGCCGAGGCGGACGTCGAGCGTCGGGTGCGCAGCGCCGAGCGCCTCATATCCCGGCTGCAACACGCCGTTCGCTTTCAGACCCACGAGGCGCCCGACGTGGTCTCGAACTACATGCTGGTGACCGCCCTCTTCCCCAAGATGATGGAGACGGCGCACGAGCTCCTGCGCCGCGGCGTCGACACCAAGCACCACTACATGCGGGATTGCAGCGGGCTCCTGGAAGACGGCAGGAGCTTCCCTCGAGCGGCCCGAGCGGAGCGCGAGGTGCTGCATCTGCCCGCCTTTCCCGGGCTGAGCGAACGACAGCTGGACCGAATCGCCGATCAGGTCGAGCTCGTTCTGAAGGCCGTCTGAGGGCGCTCCTCCGGATGACCGCCTCGAGGCTTTCCGCGAATCGAATCAGCGCCGCCGCCGTCGACGATGCAGCTTAGAGAACGGCTGCGGCGCCACGCCAGGTTGATCGCGCTGATCATCCTGGCCGCGGTGACCCTCTACGGAGTTCGCGAGCTGGCCTCGGCGGGGTGGGACGGCGTGCTCCGCTACCTGCGCGAGTCACCGCGCATCCTGGCCTTCGCCGTGCTCTGGTCGATCGTCGACGTCGGGCTCGAATGCTGCTCCTGGATGTGGGTCTACTCGCGGCTCGACGTGCCGATCTGGACCCGTCGCGGGGCCGCCGCCTACCTGACCGGCCGCGCCGGCCTCCTGCTGCCGGCGCAGCTCGGCCGGCTGATCCGGCCCGACTCGGCCTCGCGTCTCGGCAAGGCGCCGCTCAAGACCTGTCTCAAGGCGGAAGCCGTCGTGTTCCTCTTCGACTCGGCGTCGGTGCTGGCGTTGATCGTCGGCCTGCTCGCTCTCAAGCTTCATCCCCTGGCGGCGCTGGCGGTGTTCGTAGCGGTCGCGGCGAGCGTCGCCGCCCTGGGCGACTGGATCACCGGGCGAATGCTTCATCGGTCGCTGAGCTTCCCCGCGGGCTTCTGGTGGAGCTGGCAGACGCCCGCCATCGTGCTGGTGCAGCTGTGCGGCTGGATCGCCTACGGCATGGCGCTGTGGGTGATGGTCGGCGACCTGCCCAGCGATCTCTCGCTCTGGGACGTGCTCTTCTATTCGTCCGGGACCTCCGTACTCGGAGTGAGCACCGGGCTGCCGGGCGGCATCGGGGCGACCGAGCTGCTGCTCGGCATCTCTCTGAAGATGGAAGAGCTGAGCTCCGACTACATGGTCGTCATCATCGCCGCGTTCCGGATCGTGACGCTCTGGATCTGGATCCCGATCGGCTGGTTGGCTCTGGTCTACGTGCGGCGCCGGGTCGGGGCATCGGCCGGAACGGGCGATCCCTCGTCTTCCTCGGAGCCGGCGGACGCCTCGTAGAGCCGTCCGACGCGCTCGATCAGGGCCGAGCTCGACTGGCCGGGCA
Organism: Acidobacteriota bacterium; assembly: GCA_024638355.1. Lineage (GTDB taxonomy): Bacteria > Acidobacteriota > Thermoanaerobaculia > Multivoradales > JAHEKO01 > JAHEKO01. The sequence goes on along the minus strand of JAHEKO010000123.1, from coordinate 153 downwards.
GCAGGGGTACGAGGGCCACGGTGCCGCCGCGAGCTTCGACCTGCTCGCGGCCGACGACCTGGTCGAGCGCATAGTCCTGCCCCTTGACCAGCACGTCGGGCTGGATGCGCTCGATGATGTCGAGCGGCGTGTCCTCCTCGAACAGCACCGCCG
>JAHEKO010000627.1 GCA_024638355.1 Acidobacteriota bacterium | reverse complement strand
ACCACCACCTCGACCTCGGCGTCGATGCGCACCTCCTGGAGGCGCTCCTCGACGCCCTTGCGCACGCGCGCCTCGCTCTTGGCGCTCGCGGGCGCGAGCAGGCGCAGGGCGGCCTGGTCCCAGGTTTCGGTGCGCTTCATCAGGTAGGCGAGCAGCAGAGCCAGCCGCGACGAGGCGTCGTCCCACCACCAGACGTCGATGCGCCGCTCCTCCGGCGGGCGCGCCTTCGTGCGCTCCCAGGCATCCTCTTCCGAGTGCAGCACGACCAGGTTGCGCTCGAGCGCGATGGTCCCGGCCAGGAGCCGGCCGTACCAGCGCGAGGCGGTGGAGTTCCCCTGGAAGCCCTCGTACCAGTTGAGCAGCACCGTGTTGGCCTGGATCGGCCCGATGCCCCACGACTGCACCAGGGTCGCGGCCGCCTGGCGCAGGTCCTGGGCCGCCACCACCAGCGGGAAGGCGTCGAAGCCGCCCTCGGCGAGCTCCTGGCGCAGGGCCTTCTCGGCCTCGGACCGGCGCGCCCGCGCGCCCTCGAAGACGCCCTCGCCCTCGATGATCTGGACCGCGGTGACCATCCCCGAGCCGCCCGAGATCCGGGAGGCGAAATCGAGGGTCCGGCCGCGGCGCTCCTTGCTCTCGGTGAAGGCGAGGATGTGGGGCTGCCAGTCGCGCGGGCCCTCGGGCTGGGCGGCGATCTCGCGAATGCCCTCCTTCACCCGCCGGAAGCGGTAGGCGCGCAGGCTGTCGCGCCACGCCATGGGCACCGTGGTGCGCCGGAGGTACTGGTGGATCGCCACCAGCACCGCCGAGGCCACCACCGCAGCGAAGGCGTCGATGGCGAACATCACCCCCGCGCAGAGCAGCGTTCCCGCCAGGCTCGCGTGGCGGTGGAAGAAGCGGAAGCGCGGCCGGAAGGAGGGGCTCGCCGCGGTGGCCTCGATGTAGGTGGCGTAGTTGAGCAGCCCGTAGGAGATGAGGAAGAACATGGACACGACGCGCGCGATGGCGTCGAGGTTGCCGGCGGCGATCGCCGCGAAGGCGATGGCGGCCGTCAGCACCACCGCGCGGCGCGGGTTGTCCTTGGTGCCGGCGCCCTTCATGAAGGGTGCGAGCCGGCCGAAGATGCGGTCCGCGGCCAGCGCCTGGAGGATGCGTGGCGCGCCGAGGAACGAGGCCAGCGCCGAGGAGAGCGTGGCGGCGACGACGCCCGCGTCCACCAGAGAGCCGCGCAGCGCCACCCGCCGCATGGTCTCCGGGTCCCCTGCGAGCGCCTCGAGCGGCGCGCTGCCGGTGAAGGCCAGCATCGCCAGCACGTAGACGACGGTCGAGACGCCGACGGCCAGGAATGTCCCGAGCGGCAGGCTCTTCGCGGGCTCCTTCAGATCGCCCGACATGCTGACGCCCTGGGTGAAGCCGGTGACGGCCGGGAAGAAGATCGCGAAGAGCAGCCAGAAGGAGGGCGCGCCCCCGGGCGCGGCCCAGCCCGCCCGCAGCTGTGCCGGATCGAAGGCGCCCGCGGCACCGGCGAAGAAAGAGACGAGCCCCGCGCCGAGGACCGCCATGATCACGTACTGGAAGCGCGTAGCGAGGTCCGCCCCGAGCCAGGCCAGCACCCCGAGCACGGCCGCCGCGCCGGCGGCGGCCAGCGGCTCGTCGACGCCCGGGACGGCGCGGGCGATCGCCTCGCCGAAGCCCACGCTGTAGAAGGCCACCGAGACCGCCTGGGCCACGAAGAGCAGCAGGCCGAGCGCGCCGCCATAGGCGGCCCCGAGGCTGCGCGAGATCAGGTAGTAGTCGCCCCCGCCGCGCACCTTGCGGTTGGTGGCGATGGCGGCCAGCGAGACGCTCGTCAGCAGGGAGATGGAGGTGGCGAGCGCGAGGATGGCCAGCGCGCCCTGGAGCCCGCCGCTGCCGACGACGAAGCCCGTCCGCAGGAACAGGATCAGGCCGAGGATCGTGAGGATGCTCGGCGTGAAGACGCCGCCGAAGGTCCCGAGCGAGCCGGGGCCGCGGCTCGCCTTGCGATGACGCTGGTTGCTGGCCGTGGCGGACTCCCGTCGGGCGCCGCCGAGGCGCCGGAAGCATCTTAGGGCAGGCCGGCGTCTTCACTGCTCGTAGAGCGCGAGCAGGATCTGTGATACGTGCGCGGAGTCGCGGTCCAGGGTGACGAGTTCGGTGCCGTGCTCCTTCGTGCTCGCTGCGATCCACAGGTCGTTGGTTGGGGTACGGCGCTCGGGATACACGCGGGATACAAGGTTCAGGGCTCCCGACCCTTGCGTTTCCGGGCACTTACAGCCGGGAGTTGGGCTTTCGAGTCCCGTCCGCCCCGCCACAACTGACTGTAATCGCTCATCTTTTCCGATTCTT
>JAHEKO010000626.1 GCA_024638355.1 Acidobacteriota bacterium | reverse complement strand
GGGTGCCGAGACGCTCGGCATCCGCGGTCGCAACGTCGAGATAGCCCTGCGACACCCGGAAGCCGCGCGGCGACGCGATCGCGATGTCCATGCCCGCCTTGACGGCGCCGAAGAGAAGCGAGTGGGCGACGTTGTTGCCGTCGCCGACGTAGGCGATCTTGCGGCCCGAAAGATCGGCGCCGAAGACCTCGCGAATCGTCAGATAGTCGGCCAGCCCCTGACAGGGGTGGAGGTCGTCGGTGAGTCCGTTGATCACCGGGATCGACGCGTTGGTCGCCAGATCGACCACGTCCTGGTGCGCAAAGGTACGCGCCATGATGCAGTCGACGAAGCGCGACAGCACCCTGGCGGTGTCGGAGATCGTCTCGCCGCGACCGAGCTGGATGTCGTTGCTCGACAGGAAGAGGGCGTGGCCGCCGAGCTGGGTCATGCCGACCTCGAAGCTCACGCGCGTGCGGGTCGAGGACTTCTGGAAGATCATCCCCAGGCTCTTGCCCGCGAGCGCGGTCGAGAACCGCGCGGGCTCGGCCTTCATCTCGAGCGCCAGGTCGAAGAGGCTCTCGACCTCGTCGCGGCTCAGGTCGTGAATCGAGATCAGGTCGCGCTTGGCCAACATACTCACCGGCCATCGAGTCTAGCGCAGGGGCGGACGGTCAGAACCGGCAGCCCCGGGGCAGCGGCTCCTTCTCCGCCGCGTCCGCGGCGAACCCGGCGTCGAGCTCGGCCGCCGCGAAGCCGCCGGCCACCGAGCCCCGCATCGCGCGGCCGCCGTAACCGGTCGGCACCATGTGCGCGCGCACCCAGACGACCTGGTCCCGGTCGATCTCGACGGGACCTCCCGAGCGCACGAACGGTTGCTCGTCGACGTGGCTGTGGGTCAGCACGCGGCGGTAGAGGAGCTCGCCGTCGACGGTCAGGACCTCCCACCAGTCGGCGTACTGATCGCATCCGGTATCGGGACTGGAGATCTCGGTCTCGAACCGGTAGGCGCCCGGCTCGCCGCCGGCCCGCACCGACAAGATGTCGGCGACCGGCGGCGGGGCGGCGCGGGAAGAAAGGACGGTCGCGAGGAGCGCGAGGGCGATCGTCAAACTACGACTCATGGCCACATTCTAGGAGGATCTCGAGCCCTCGAAGAGCCCGGCGGCCGGGAGGCCCCGCCCTACATTAGAATCGTCGTGACGCTGCGATGTCCGCGCCGCCCCAGAATCCGCTCCACGAGCGCTACGCCTCCCGCGAGATGGCGGCGGTCTTTTCGGAGAAGAACCGCTACGGCCAGTGGCGGCGGATCTGGATCGCGCTGGCCGAAGCGCAGATGGAGCTGGGGCTGCCGATCACTCCGGAGCAGATCCAGGCGCTGCGCAAGGTCGCGGGCGACACCGACTTCGCGCGCGTCGCCGCGATCGAGCGCGAGACCCGGCACGACGTGGTCGCCCACCTGCGCCACTTCGCCGAGCAGGCGCCGCAAGCGGGCGGCATCCTCCATCTGGGCGCCACCAGCGCCTTCGTCACCGACAACACCGACGTCCTGCTCACCCGCGAGGCGCTCCAGCTCCTCGAGATCCGCCTGGTGACGGTGATCACCGAGTTGGCCGACTTCGCCGAGCGCACCGCCGCCGTGCCGACCCTCGCCTATACCCATCTCCAGCCCGCCCAGCTCACCACGGTCGGCAAGCGCGCGAGCCTCTGGCTGCAGGACTTCCTCAACGATCTCGCCGAGGTTCGCCATCGCCTGCGCACCCTGCGTTGCCGCGGCGCCAAGGGGACCACCGGCACCCAGGCGAGCTATCTCAAGCTGTTCGACGGCGATCACGCCGCGGTGGTCGAGCTCGACCGGCTGGTGAGCGAGAAGCTCGGCTTCACCGAGCGCTATCCGGTCACCGGCCAGACCTATCCGCGCAAGCAGGACTCGCAGATTCTCGCGGCGCTCGCCGGTACCGCCGAGTCGGCGCACAAGTTCGGCACCGACCTCAGGCTGCTGCAGGGCCTGGGCGAGCTGGCCGAGGGCTTCGGCTCGAAGCAGGTCGGCTCCTCGGCGATGCCCTACAAGCGCAACCCGATCCGCTCGGAGCGGATGTGCGCCCTCGCCCGCCGGCTGCTGACCGACAGCCTCAACGGGCCGCTCACCGCCTCGACCCAGTGGCTCGAGCGCAGCCTCGACGACTCCGCCAACCGCCGGCTGGTGCTGCCCGACGCCTTCCTGACCGCCGACGCGATCCTCACCGTCGCGGCGCACCTCGCCGGCGGCCTCGTGGTGCGTGAGGAGTCGATCGCGGCTCGCGTCCGGCGCGAGCTGCCGTTCATGGTGGTCGAGAACCTGATGATGGAGGCGACCGCGGGCGGCGGTGACCGCCAGGAGCTCCACGAGC
>JAHEKO010000625.1 GCA_024638355.1 Acidobacteriota bacterium | reverse complement strand
TTCTACGGCCGGGTGCGCGAGCGCGACCTGCGCGCCACCCTGGCCGAGCTCGAGCCCGGTACGCCCGAGGCGACCGCAGCGCGCGCGCTTCTCGGCCGCGAGCTGCTCAAGAGCGGCGAGGTCGACGGCGCGATCGAGCATCTCGCCGGCGCGTTGGCCGAGCCGGCGGCCAGGCGCTTGAGCGCGCCGGTGCGGCTGGACATCAGCATCTACCTCGGACTCGCCTACCTCCAGGCCGGCGAAGACCAGAACTGCCTGCTCCACCACACCGCGGCGAGCTGCATCCTGCCGCTCGAGGGCGACGCCGTGCACTCGCGGCCCGAGTTCGCCCGGCGGGCGGGCGACACCTTCCTCGACATCGCCCGCCGGCACCCGGGGGCGCTGCAGACGCTCTGGCTGCTCAACATCGCGCGGATGGCCTCGGGCGACTATCCGCACGGAGTCGAGGCTCGATTTCGGGCACCGCCGCGGGCCTTCGAGCCGGAGAGCGACTTTCCGCGCTGGATCGACCGCGCCCCCGAGCTCGGCGTCGCGGTCGACGACCTCGCCGGCGGGGCGGTCGTCGACGACTTCGACGGCGACGGCTACCTCGATCTGGTCAGCTCGACCTGGGATCCGTGCGGCAGCCTCAAGGCGTTCCGCAGCGACGGGCGGGGCGGCTTCGAGGAGGTGACCTCGGCCTGGCGTCTCGACGAGCAGTACGGCGGGCTCAACCTGGTGCACGCCGACTTCGACAACGACGGCCGGCTCGATCTGCTCGTGTTGCGAGGTGCGTGGATGGGCCCCGGCGGGCGCATCCGCAACTCCCTGCTGCACAACCGGCCGTCGCCCTCCGGACCTCGCTTCGTCGACGTCACTCGCGAGGCCGGGCTCGCCGAGCCCGCCTATCCGACGCAGACCGCGGCCTGGGCGGACTACGACCTCGACGGCGATCTCGACCTCTACGTCGGCAACGAGGACCCCGACGGCACCTCCTACCCGTCGCAGCTCTTCACCAACAACGGCGACCTGACGTTCACCGACCGCGCCGCCGCCGCCGGCGTCGCCAACCGGCGCTACGCCAAGGCGGTCGCCTGGGGCGACTACGACGACGACGGCGACCCCGACCTCTACGTCTCGAACATCGGCCCCAACCGGCTCTACCGCAACCGCGGCGACGGTACGTTCGAGGACGTCGCCGCCGAGCTCGGAGTCACCGCACCCGAGGGCCGCAGCTTCGCCACCTGGTTCTTCGACTTCGACAACGACGGCGACCTCGACCTGTTCGTCGCCGACTACGAGAGCCCGGTCCCTGCGGTCGCCGCTCACTACTTCGGACTGCGGCCGGTCGACAACCACCCCCGCCTCTATCGCAACGACGGCGGCTCCTTCACGGAGATCTCCGAGGCCGCCGGCCTCGGGCGCGCGCTGCTGCCGATGGGCGCCAACTACGGCGACCTCGACGCCGACGGCTGGCCCGACTTCTACCTCGGTACCGGCGAGCCGGGGTACGAGACGGTGATGCCCAACGTGATGTTCCGCAACCGCGAGGGACGCGGCTTCGAGGAGGTGACCATGGCGGGCGGCTTCGGCCATCTTCAGAAAGGCCACGGGGTGGCGTTCGGCGATCTCGACCACGACGGAGACGAGGACCTGTTTCACCAGCTGGGCGGCTTCTTCCCCGGTGATTCCTACACCAACGCGCTGTTCGAGAACCCTACTCGGGACGCGCGCTGGATTGCCCTCTGGCTCGAAGGACAGTCGGCGAACCGCTTCGGCGTGGGTGCCCGCGTCGAGGTGCGCATCGTCGAGGGCTCGGCCCGACGCTCGGTGCACGCACTCGCCGGCTCGGGCGGCTCCTTCGGCGGCTCGAGCCTTCGCCTCGAGCTCGGTCTCGGCCGTGCCGACCGGATCGAGGAGGTGGTGGTGAGGTGGCCGGGGGGACGGCCGCAGCGCTTCCCGCGTGTCGGGCTCGACCGCATCTACCGCGTGCGGCAGGATCGGGAGTCGCTGGAGCCGGTGGATCTGCCGCGTCTTCAGCTCGGCGGCGGGCAGCACGCTTCGCCGCGGCGATAGAGCTCCAGCAACTGCCGCAGGCGGGCGACCCGCGCCGGATCGCCGGCGGCGATCTCGGACAGAAGGCGGCTCTGGATCTCCACCGCCGCCTCGAAGCGCCCGGCTTCGGCGAGCGCCATCGCCAGCGTCTCGGCGTGCATCGGCGACGGCTGCGCGGTGAACAGCCGGCCCGCCAGCTCGACGGCCCGCTCGCCGTCACGCAGCTCGCGCTGGGCGGAGCTGGCCAGGGTCAGCGCCAGCTCGTGAGCCAGAAGCGCGCTCCGGGGCAGCTCGGCGACGGAGCCCTCCAGGCTCGCCAGCGCCTCGGCGCGACG
>JAHEKO010000122.1:6077-9207 GCA_024638355.1 Acidobacteriota bacterium | reverse complement strand
GGCCGTCAGCGCCGCCGACGGCTCCTTCGAGATCGCCGGCATTCCGGCCGGAGACGTGAGCCTGGTCGGCCAGAAGCTACCCGTCTATCCGCTCCTCTCCGAGCGGGCCACGGTCGTTGCCCGGGAGACGGTGGAGGTGCGCATCGAGGTGCCGCCGGTTCGGCCGCGCCGGCTGAAGCTCCCGGTAGTAGTCGCCGGAGTCGTGCGTGACGAGCTCTCGGGCGAGCCGGTGGCCGGCGTCCACGTCTCGGCGGGACGCCACGGTTTCGCGACCACCGACGAGCGGGGCCGCTATCTCATCAACGATGCCGATCTCGGCGAAATCGAGCTGGCCACCGAGCACTCCGACTACCATCCTTCGACGTCGGCCCTCGTGGCGGAGCAACGGGGGCGCATCGACCACGATCTCTCGATCCGGCCGATCACCACCGGCACGATCGTTGGCATCGTCGTCGACCGCATGACCGGCGAACCGATCGCCGACGCGGAGATCTCGCTCGCCGGCCGGACGCTGACCACCGACGACTCCGGCGCGTTTCGCGCCGACGAGGTGGAGGCGGGCGAGATCGTCGTCACGGCGGCGAAGCGACGCTACCGCGCCCTGAGCGACGGGCTCCAGCTCGAGCGTCGCTCTACCCTGGAGACTCGGCTGGAGCTCGACCCGATCACCGAGGGCACGGTGCTCGGCGTGGTCACCGATGCTGCGACGCGACAACCCGTGGCTGGAGCGCGAGTGCAGATCGGTGCGCACTCGGCGGAGACGGACTCTCGGGGTCGCTTCGAGCTGGCCGACGTGCCGGCGGGCGAAGCCAACGTCACGGCTCAGAAGGCCGTCTACGAGGCGGCTCTCGAGACCGTGGAGGTGCTGGCGGCCGAAACGATAGAGGTCGGCCTGGCTCTCGAGCCGATCACCTGGGGCACGCTCGTCGTTGTCGCCCGCGATGCCGCCACCGGTAGCGTCCTCGCCGATACCGACGTGCGGCTGACCGGCGGCGGCAGCGCGCGCACCGACGCCCAGGGGCGGGCCCGTTTCGACAAGGTCCCGGCCGGCCGGGGCTCGGTCTCGGCGGAGCGGCACGCCTATCTCGCCGGGACCTTCCCGTACGAGCTCGAGCCCGCCGCCGAGATCGAGCAGACCGTGAGCCTCGATCCGGTTACCGTGGGAATCGTCGAGGGCGTGGTGGTCGATGCCGGCAGCCGCCGGCCGATTTCGGGCGCCGAGGTCCGGATCGCCGACCGGCGCGCGACGACCGCGGCCGACGGGCGCTTCCGACTCGCGGACGTCGGCGCCGGCGATGTCGACGTCGTCGCCAGCAAGGCGGTGTTCGAGAGCGGCAGGCGGTCCGTACGCGTGGTCGCCGCCGAGTCGGTCGCGGTCGAGATCGAGCTCGAGCCCATCACCTACGGCACCATCACCGGCGTGGTGGTGGACGCGACGAGCGGCAAGCCGGTCGCGTCTGCCTCGGTCTCCGTTCAGGGGGCGAGCACCCGCACCGACGCCGAGGGCCGGTTCGAGCTCGAGCGGGTCCCCGCCGGGCGACTGCTGCTCTCGGCGAGCCGGTCGGTCTACGAGCCGGCGCAGGAGAGCCTCGAGCTCGAGCCTGCCGCCACCCTCGAGCGCCGCCTGACCCTCGAGCCGATCACCTACGGCGCACTCTCGGGGCGCGTGGTGGACGCCGACACCGGCGCCCCGATTGCCGCCGCCGAGGTGAGCCTCGGGACGCGACGGATCACGACGGGCAGCGACGGGCGTTTCGAGGCCGAGCGCGTCGATGCCGGGCGGCTGACGGTCTCCGCCCGCAAGTCCGGCTACCAGCCCGGCGGTACGGCGGTGACTCTGGAAGCCGCCGGCTCGGCGGACGCCCTGGTCGAGCTCGATCCGATCAAGGTGGGCACGGTCGAGGGCGTCGTCCGCGACGCCCGCACCGGCGAGCCGATTGCCGGCGCCCGGGTGGCCGTGGGCGGCCGCGAGATCGAGGCCGATGCGCAGGGCCGCTTCCGATTGACGGACGTCGACGCCGGAAGCGTCGGCGTCAGCGCCCGGCACGCCGACTACGCCGACGGCGCCACGAGCGGCCGCCTGGCCGGCGCCGGCAGCCTGGAGCTCGACATTCAGCTCGACCTGCGGCGCGAGGACGTCGCTGAGCTCGAGTCGGCGCTCGAGTCGAAGGGCACGATCGATCTCTACGGCATCCACTTCGACTCGGGCAAGGACCAGTTCAAGCCCTCGTCGCTCGGCACCCTCAACGCCGTCTTGCAGGTCATCAAGCGGGCGCCGGGGAGCACCTTCCGCATCGCCGGCCACACCGACTCCGACGGCACCGACGCCTACAACCAGGACCTCTCCGAGCGGCGCGCGCGCACCGTCATCCGGTGGCTGGTCGATAGCGGCATCGAGCCCGAGCGCCTCGACCTCGTCGGCTACGGCGAGTCCCGACCCGCGGCGCCCAACGACACCCCGTCGGGCAAGGCGCTCAACCGGCGAGTGGAGCTGAGCTACGCCCGATAACAGCGTGGAGAAGATTCAGAAAGGGAGCTGAACCATGAAGACCGCAGTCAGTCGGCTTGCTCTCGCTCTCGGCGCCGTGGTCGCCCTGGTCGGCCTGGCCGTCAGCGCCCAATCCACGGCGGTCGAAGGCGGCAAGATCCTGGTGCAACAGCCGGACGGGGCGATCGCCCTTGAGCTCATCGGCACCAGCACTCTCGACGCCTTCAACGCGCTGGTGCTCGGCCGCGCCGATCCGGGAAGCTCGACCCGGGCCGACGTCGACTTCAAGATCGTCGACCCGTTGAGCAGCCTTTCGCCTTCCGATCCATCGCTCGAGTTCAACGCCAGCGGCGCCGGCCTGGTCCTCGGCTCGGGCAGCGTGTCGAGCCCCGGCGCCGACGGCGACCTGCTGGTGCAGGACGGTGCGGGGGTCACGACCATCGCGCTCGACGGCGGCAGCGCCAACGCCGTGCAGCTGATCGACCCGGCCGATACTTCGATGGCCAACGGCTTCGTCAAGGCCTGGGCCAAGATCGACGAGGACGGCTCGGTCGTCTCCTGCTGGAACTGCAACACCGACGTCCAGGCGACCCGGCGGCTCGCGCTCGGCAAGTATCAGGTCGACTTCCTGCTGGGGAACAT
>JAHEKO010000122.1:0-5977 GCA_024638355.1 Acidobacteriota bacterium | reverse complement strand
TCTCCGATCGAGACGGAGCGGACTCCCGAGCGCGCCGAGAGGCGGCGCAGCTGCGCGATCTCGAGGTGTGGCGTGCGCGACTGGCCAACGGAGCCCCGGCGGATCGACTTCAGGCGGTGAAGGCGCTGGCCGCTCACGCTCTGGTTGGAGCGCAGTATGACGAGGTCGTCGATCTGCTCGAGATGTCCTTGTCGGATCGGGACCTGGCGGTAGCCGCCCAGGCCCGTGCGGCTCTCGAGCAGCTTGCTCGCCGGAAAGCCGACTAGCTTCAGGGCGGGGAAGTGGCGGTCGCGCGCTCCGCCCAGGCAGCGGCCAGATCGGCCTTGCCCCAGGCTTCGTAGAGCTCGGCGACGCGCTCCTGCGAGCGGGTCTTGGTGGTCTCGTCGCGAAACCAGAGCCTTCCGCGCAAGCCTTCCCCTGACGGGACGAGCAGAGCTTCAGCCTCGTTGAATCGGCCCAGCCGCGTCAGGACATCTCCCAGCTCGCTCTGCGCGCGTAGCCGCTGGAAGTCGTCGGGCGGCAGCGTCTTGGCGAACTGCTCGACGGCGCGCTCGAGCTCGGCAAGGGCCTCTTCGAGCCGGCCGCGCTTCTGAAGGTTGAGCCCGAGCCGCCGGTAGCTGGTACCCAGAATCGGGTCGTCAGCCGGTCGCGCCGCCTGCCGACGCCCCAGGTGATCTCTGAGCTCGACCTCTACCTGCTCGAGGTCCCCCTTCTCCTCGAGGAACTCCATCAGGTACCGCTCGGAGTCCATCATGGCCAGAGCGCGCGGAAAGGTGAGTACTTCTTTCTGCAGCTCGATCGCCCGGTCGAGGTCGCCGAGGGCGGCGTGGGCGCGAGCCAGGTTCTGGATCGCCGGGTCCCATTCGCGGTTCGTCAACTCGACCGCCCGCTGCGCCAGCCGCCGTGCCTCTTCCGGGTCGCGGAGATCCTCGGGAAGACAGGTGATCAGGCGGTTGGCGTAGTTGCTCAGGAACGTCGCGTCTTCGTCCCCCGTCTCCAGGCGAGCACGATGGGCAGCCAGGATGCGCTCCAGGAACACGCGAGCCTCGTCGACCTTGCCTTGACGGTACAGGCTCCCGTTGAGGTTGCTGTAGCTCCGCACTGTGTTCGGATGCTCGGCTCCGAGAGTCGCTTCATGACGCCGGACCGCCTCCCGATAGAGCGGCTCTGCCTCTTCGTGGCGACCCTGCCGGGACAGGAGCACTCCAATGGCCTCTACCGCCCGAATCGCGCGCGGATGATCGTCGCCGTACGCGCGCTTCACGAGCTCCGCATTGCGCTCGGCGTAGGACCTGGCGGGCGGGTAGAGCTCGCGCTGCGCGAAGTGGAGCATCAGCATGTGCACGCTGTCCAATGTGTCGGGATGTGTCTCGCCCAGAACCCGCTCCCGCAGTGCCAGGGCTTCTTCGAGGCTGGCCTGGCCCTCGGCATAGCGCTTGTCGCGGCTCAGGGCGTTTCCCAGCGTCATCAGGGTGCGGGCCAGCTCCGGGTGGCCGGGGCCGAAGCTCTGGCGCTGGTAGGCCAGCACCCGTCGCGCGATCGCCACCACCTCGGGCCAGCGACGCTGGTTCGTGTAGGCCTCGGCGAGGAGGCCTTCGAGCTCGATGCGCGCCTCCGATGGCGGCTCGACCCCTACGGGCGAGTCCACGAGTCGCTCGAGTCTCGCCTCCGCCGCACTGTAGTCGCCGCGCGCCATGTCGGCGCGCGCCAGCAGGCCTTCGCTCTTCCAGACTTCGGGATCGTCGGCACCGAGGGCCGCGCGCTGGGCGGCGACAAGCGCGGACGCTTCCTCCCAGGCCTTGTCGAAGTGGCCTTGGGCCAGGACAAGCTCCGCCAGGAGTCGCTTCGTCACCAGGGTCTCGGGGTCGGTCTCGCCGACCTCGCGCACGAAGAGCTCGCGCGCCCGCAGCAGATGCGGCTCGGCTTCGCGAGGCTGACCCAGGCTCAGGTGGAGCTCGCCGAGGGTCCGACGCACCGAAGCTTCCACCCGCGGCTGGCCCTCGAAGGAGCCCTTGATCCGCCGCTCCGCCGCGGCCAGCACGCTCACCTCCTGCCCCTGAGCGACCTCCGGCGCCGCGGCGCCGAGCATCTCCTCCACCAGGAAACGGTTGATCGCCGAGGCCTGCGCTTCTGCCGAGAGCGCCCGGTCGCGCTCGCGGCGCGTGACGCTCTGCTGCCAGGCCATCGTCGCGCCGAAAGCCGCTAGCGCCAGGAAGGCGGCCAGGCCGGCGACCACGCCCCAGCGGTTGCGCCCGACGAACTTGCGCACGCGGTAGCCGGCGGTCGCCGGGCGCGCGGCGATGGGCAGGCCGGCCAGATAGCGGCCCACGTCGTCGGCCAGCGCGCGCACCGACTCGTAGCGCTCGCCGGGCTCCTTGCGCAGCGCCTTGAGGACGATGGTGTCCAGATCGCCCTCGAGCCGGCGGCGCTCGCGTTGCGCCTCCGCGTTGTCGTCCCCGGCGCCCGCGGTCGACGGTCTCGTCGGCTCCTCGTGGCATACCGCGCTCTCGACCTGGCTGGCGCTCTTGCCGGCGAGCCGGAAGGGGCGCCGTCCCGTGAGCAGCTCGTACAGCAGCACGCCGAGGGCGTAGACGTCGGTTGAAGTCGTCACCTCCTCACCCCGCACCTGCTCGGGCGCGGCGTACTCGGGGGTCATCAGCAGCAGCCCCGTGCGCGTCACCGGCGCCACCTCGTCGAGCCCGAGCATGGCGGGATCGAGCAGCTTGGCGATGCCGAAATCGAGCAGCTTGAGCTGGCCCTCCGAGGTGACCAGGATGTTCGAGGGCTTCAGGTCCCGGTGAACGGTCAGCCGCCGATGCGCGTACTGCACCGCATCGCAGATTCCGATGAACAGGCGCAGCCGATCCTCGAGAGCGAGCCCGGCCGCGTGCTCGGTGACCGGCACGCCGTCGATGTGCTCCATCACCAGGTAGGGCATGCCCGCCTCGGTGGTGCCGCCGTCGAAGACTCGCGCGATCGACGGATGGTCGAACGAGGCGAGAATCTGGCGCTCGGCCCGGAAGCGGATTGCGCCTTCGTCGAGGTCGAGCCCCACCGCGCGCAGGAGCTTGATCGCCACCTGCTGCTCGAATTCGCCTCCCTCGCGCTCGGCGAGGTAGACCCGACTCATTCCGCCGGCGCCGATCTCACGGATCAGGCGGTAGCTGCCCAGCCTCGTCGCCGGCAGAGCGCTTTCCGTCTCCTCTTCCACGGCCAGCGCCGGAGCCGCGAAGCGCGCCGCCTCCTGCTCGAGGAACGCCGGAGCCTCGGCTTCGGCCGTCAGCAGCGCCTCCACCTCCCGGAGGAGCTCGGCATCCCCGGCGCACGCCTCTTCGAGCGCCGCGGCGCGCGAGGGGCCCGGCACGTCGAGCACCCGATCGAGCACCGCCTCGATCCGTCGCCAGCGCTCGGGGCTCATCGGCGACCGGCCTGCCCGTGGATCGCTCATCCCGCCGACGCCAGCTCCTGCGACAACCACGCCTTCGCCTTGCGCCAGTCGCTGCGCACCGTACGCGGGCTGACCTCGAGCACCGTGCCGATCTCCTCTCCGGTCATGCCGCCGAAGAACTTCAGCTCAACCACCCGCGCCAATCGCGGATTGAGCTTGGCCAGCCGCTCCAGGGCCTCGTCCAGATCGAGCAGCGTCTGCCCACGGTCCTCGACCGGCACCTGGCCCTCCTCGAGGCTGATGGGCCGCTCGTTCCCCCCACGCTTTGCCGCGCGCCGGCTGCGGAAGCGGTCGATCAGCACCTGCCGCATCGCCCGCGCCGAGATCGCGTAGAAGTGCACCCGGTCGCTCACGCCCAGCGGCGTCCGATCGCACAGCCGCAGGTAGGCCTCGTGCACCACCTCGGTGGTCTGCAGCGTACCGCCGCGCAAGCGATTCAACTGGCGCTGCGCCAGCCGCCGCAGCTCGTCGTACACGAGGCCATAGAGCCGCGCCAGCGCCGCCTCGTCGCCGTCGCGAACTGCTTGGAGCATCTGAGTGATTTCGGTCGGCATGGTCCGAGCTGGGAATGCTAGCAATACCAAGTCTCGGGGGCTTCGAGCCCCGACATACCGCATCGGCTCCTGGCGCTTCTTGTACGAGATCGACGAAGACGAGCGGACCGTCTTCTTGATCGCGGCCGCCCATCGGGGCTCAGCGTATTGAAGGGTTGCTATAAGGATTGACGCTTCCTGGCGATTCGGTGTCAAGATCAAGGCACCGTGCGGCGAGACCCAAGCAGATCGGTACCGGCCGGCGCCGTAGGTGTCGGCAGCTTTCCGGGGAGGAGACGGTGACCGGTTCGGTCTTGCGGGTCTCGGTCGCGATCGCGACCCTGGCTCTGGCGGCGTCCGCCTCTCATGGTCAGCGAGACGCCGCGGCGGGTGACAGAGAGCGGACGCTCTCCGACCATGCCCGTATGAAAGTCGCCCCGGACGGCGAGCAAGCCCGAGCCGCCCGCGGGCCCCGTCGACCGGCCCGCTTTCCGCACGAGTTTCGCACCATCACGGGCAAGGGCAACAACGGCCGGCATCCGGAGTGGGGCGCGGCGGGACAGACCTTCCGGCGCCTGGTGCCGGCGGTGTACGGCGACGGCCGGCACGCGCCCTCGGGCGGCTCGCGGCCCGGTCCGCGGTTCATCAGCAACCTGTGCGCGGCCGGCGAGCAGGAACAGCCGAACGCGCGCCGCGCCTCCGACTTCCTCTGGCTCTGGGGCCAGTTCGTCGATCACGACATCGCGCTCACGCCGCTGGCCGAGCCGGCCGAGCCCTTCGACATCGAGGTGCCGCTCGGCGACCCCTGGTTCGATCCGGACGGCACCGGCTCGGCTCGAATCGCGTTCGAGCGCTCGAGCTACCGGATGCGGCGCGGCGCGCGCCAGCAGGTGAACGCGATCACCGCCTTCATCGACGCCTCGAACGTCTACGGATCGGACCGCGAGCGGGCCACGGCGCTGCGCACGCTGGACGGCACCGGCCGCCTGAAGACGAGCGCCGGCGACCTCCTGCCGTACAACTCCGCCCGCCTGCCGAACGCCCCGTCCGACGACCCGCGCTACTTCCTCGCTGGAGACTTCCGCGCCAACGAACAGGTCGGTCTCCTGGCGATCCACACCCTGTTCGTGCGTGAACACAACCACTGGGCTGGCGTCTTTCGCGACAGCGACCCCACGCTCGACGGCGAGACGATCTATCAGCTCGCTCGCGCCATGGTCGCGGCCGAGATCCAGGCGATCACCTACCGCGAGTATCTGCCGATCCTCCTGGGCAGAAAAGCTCTCGGCCGGAGCGCGCGGTACCGGCGACGGGTCGACCCCGGGCTCTCCAATGTCTTCGCGACGGCCGCCTACCGCTTCGGCCACAGCATGCTCTCGTCGCGACTGCTGCGTCTCGACGCCGACGGCCGGGTGGCCGAGGGCGGCCACCTCACGCTCGCAGAGGCGTTCTTCCGCCCCGAGGAGATCGAGCGCCACGGCATCGATTCCCTCCTCCGCGGCTTCGCGGCACACCGAGCCCAGGAGATCGACAACGTCGTGGTCGACGACGTTCGCAACTTCCTGTTCGGCCGGCCGGGCGAAGGCGGCTTCGACCTCGCCTCGCTCAACCTGCAGCGCGGCCGCGATCACGGCCTGCCGAGTTACAACGTGGTGCGCGCGGCCCTCGGTCTCGCGCCGGCCACGACGTTCGCCGACATCCACCCCGATCCCGCCGTTCAGGCCGGCCTGCGCGAAGCCTACGGCACCGTCGACGACATCGATCTCTGGGTCGCCGGCCTGGCGGAGCGCCACGTGCCCGGGGCCATGCTGGGCGAGACCTTCAGGACCATCCTGATCGACCAGTTCCAGCGCCTGCGCGCCGGCGATCGCTTCTGGTACCAGCGCTACCTGCCGTCCGAGCTGGTCGAGCTGGTCGAGCGGCAGAGCCTGTCGCGGATCATCCGCCGCAACACGAGCATCGGCTCGGAGCTGCCGGCGCGGGTGTTCCGGGCTCG
>JAHEKO010000121.1 GCA_024638355.1 Acidobacteriota bacterium | reverse complement strand
TCGCTGGCCGCGGCCTTTGCTATCCTTCGCGCGAGGCGAAGATGATCACGGCGGAGACCCAGCAACAGCTCGACGAATTGGCGCAGCGCCTGGACCACCTCAGGAGGTTTCTTTGACGAGGTGGGCCTGCAAGAGGAGTTGGCGAAGATCGACCGGGAGATGGAGCGGCCCGGATTCTGGGACGACCGCGTCACCAGCGAGCCGTTGGTCAAGAAGCGCAGCGGTGTGGAGCGCCGCCTCGCGACGCTGAAGCGCTTGCGCGAGGACGCCGAGGAGCTGGGCGCCTGGAGCGAGCTCCTCGAAGAGGGCGAGGAGGCGGGTGAAGCCGCCGAGTTCGTGGCGCGGGTCGAGGCCGACCTGCGCGAGCTCGAGCTGCAGCTCAAGCTCTCGGGTCCAGAGGACGACAAGAACGCCCTCGTGGCCATCCACCCCGGCGCCGGCGGCACCGAATCGCAGGACTGGGCTGAGATGCTGCTCCGCATGTACCTGCGCTGGGCGGAGGCCCGCGGGTTCGACGCCGAGATCCTCGAGCGGCTCGACGGCGAGGAAGCGGGGATCAAGAGCGCGACCTTCGCGGTGCGCGGCGACTACGCCTACGGCTACCTCCACGGCGAGAGCGGCGTTCACCGCCTGGTGCGGATCAGCCCGTTCGACCAGCAGAGCCGGCGGCACACCTCGTTCGCTTCGGTCTATGTCTACCCCGAGGTCGAGGACGAAGTGGCCGTGGAGATCGAGGACAAGGACCTGCGCATCGACACCTTCAGGGCTTCGGGCGCCGGCGGACAGCACGTGAACAAGACGGAATCGGCGGTGCGCATCACCCACCTGCCGACCAATATCGTCGTCTCGTGCCAGAACCAGCGCAGCCAGATCAAGAACCGGGCGACCGCGATGAAGATCCTGCGCGCGCGGCTCTACGACCTCGAGATGCAGAAGCGAGCCGAGGAGAGCGCCAAGCGCGAGGGCGAGAAGAAGGAGATCGCCTGGGGAAGTCAGATCCGCAGCTACGTGCTGCAGCCCTATCAGATGGTGAAGGACCATCGCACCAAGATCGAGGTGGGCGACGCGCAGCGGGTCCTCGACGGCGGCATCGACGACTTCATCGAAGGTTGGCTGGCCGAGTCGATGGAGTCGGCCGCGGACGTGAGCTGAGCCGTCGTGACCCTGTCGATCGACTATGTTTCGCCCCTCCCGCCCGTGCGTTCGGGCATCTCGGACTACAGCCGCGATCTGTTGATCGAGCTCGCCCAGCTCGCCGACGTGCGGGTCATCCAGGTACCCGATCAGCCGGTCGAGGACGATCTCGTCGAGCGCTGGCATCCGGTTCCTGCCGAGCGCTGCGGCGAAGACGGCCGGCTGCCGGTCTACCAGATGGGCAACAACCGGCACCACGTGGGAGTCCTCGAGCTGGCCATGCAGCGCCCCGGCATCGTGACGCTGCACGATCTGGTGCTGCACCACCTGCTGGTGGAGCGCACTCTCGCCGAAGGCGATCTCGACGGCTACCGGCGCCAGCTGATCGAAGACCATGGCTGGATCGGCGAGATGGCCGGTCGCGCGCGTCGTTGGGGCGAGACCGGCAGCGCGACCCTCTTCGAGCTGCCGGCGCACCGCTCGCTGATCCGGCGCCAGCGTGGCGTCCTCGTGCACAGCCGCTGGGCCGCCGAGCTGGTGCGCGAAGACAACCCCGACCTCGCGGTGCGCGCCGTGCCGATGGCCATGCCGCTGGGCGAGCCGGCGGATGCCGGGGCCGGCAAGGCGTTCCGCGAGCGGTACGGGCTGCCGACCGATCGCCCGCTTCTCGGCTCCTTCGGTTTCCAGACTCCGATCAAGCGGACCGAGGTGGTGATCGAGGCGCTGGCGCTGCCCGAGCTCGCCGCGGCACATCTGGTCATCGCCGGCGAGGTCTCGGGAGCGCTCGACCTGGAGGCCAGGATCGATCGCGCCGGAGTCGCCGACCGGGTGCACGTGACGGGCTTCCTCGACTACGACGACTTCCTGGCCGCGATCGGCGCCTGCGACGTCTGCGTCAACCTGCGGTATCCCACCGCCGGCGAGACGTCGGCCTCGCTTCTGCGGGTGCTGGCGGTCGGCCGCGCAGTGGCGGTCTCCGACTACGCCCAGTTCGCCGAGCTTCCCGACGAGTTCGCCGTCAAGGTGCCGCTCGGGGAGCGCGAGGTGCGCAGTCTGGCCGCTCAGCTGGGCCAGCTGCTCGAGCAGCCCGACCGCCTCGCGACGATGGCCGCCGCCGCTCGCGACTTCGTGCGCCGGCGGCACGATCCCACGCGCGCCGCCCAGGCGGTGGTCGACGCGTGCGCGGAGCTCGGTAGGCTAGATCCGCCGGCCGAGCGCCCGCTCGACGTGCCGCCGCCGACCACCCTCACCTGGCTCGAGCTCGGGGGCCGCATGCGAGTCTCGGGAGGAGAGGCGCCCTGGGCGCCCGGCGAGTTGCGTCGCCTGCGCGTCTCGATGACCAACGACGGCGCCTGCCGCTGGCTGCCGACCACCGAAGAGGCGGGCGGCGTTCTGGTGGAGCTGCAATGGCGCTCCCATCTAGAGGGCGCGGCCGTCGACCGCGCCTGGGCGGATCTGCCGCGGGAGGTCGTGCCGGGCGACTCCTACGACTTCGAGATCGAGACCCGGCGTCCGCTCGACGCCGAAGCGCTGGTCATCGAGCCGCACGTCATCGGCGTGGCGGGGTTCAGCTCGCTCGGGGGGCCCCGCTGGGTGCAGGACCTTGCCGGCTAGCGTCGCGGCGTGGCTCGCCGCCGCGATCGCGATCGGATTGGCTTTCCGCCACCACCAGAAGCGGAGCGGCGGCGGCGCCGCGGCCGGCCTCGTGGCGCTCCTCGTTCTCGCCTCGGGCTGGTGGGTCGAGCTCTCGACCGACCCGCCCGCGCCGGCTCTATGGGGAGCGACGGCCTGTGTCACGGCGGCGCTCTTCCTGGTCTTCGCCCGCGAGCCCCGCCCCGGCGGCCTGGCGCCCGAGAGCTATCCCGACACCGAGAGTCTCGCCGCTCCGACGCTGGCGAGTCTGCTCGTCCTGGTGAGCGTGTGGTGGGCGCCTCCGACGGTCGTCCTGCTGGCTCCGATCGTCGCCTCGGCGCCCCGCGGTCGGCGCGGCCGGGTGCTCGCCCTGGCCGTGGTCGGCGTGTTCGCGGTGGCGGCTGTCGCCGTCGCGCTGTCCGAGGGGGGGCCGGCCTGGCCGACGGCGGCGTCGGTGCTCCACCGCTTCGGCCCCGAGCTTCTGGGCTGGAATCTCGTCTACCTCTTCGGCGGCCGCAACTTCGGCCTGCTCGTCTGGTACCTGCCGGCTCTCCTGCTGGTCGTCTGCTTCCGCCCCGGCACCCACCGCGGCTGGCTGCTCGCCGCCGCCGCCGTCGGGACGCTCGCGCTGCCGCTCGTCTCGCCGCACGACTTCATCGGCGGTTCCGGAGCGGTGGCGAACCGCGCCTTCCTGCCGTTCTACGCCGCGCTCTGGTTCGTGCCGCCGCGGGCTCCGCGCCCGCTCTGGCTGGTGGCCGCCGCGATCGGCGCCGGGCTCTTTCTCTGGCCGGCGTGGCGAGCGCCTCTCGCGACCGCGGCGGGTGACGATCGCCCCGCCTGGCACGACCGGTCGCTGGCCAGCCGGCTGCCGTACGAGACCACGCAGCGGCACGCGCCCGCTTTCGCGGAGTGGCAGGGTACGGGGGTCTTGTCGCGGTCGCTCACGCCGGCGCTCGAGGACGGCGACGAGGGCGCCGTGTTCGCGGCCGCCAGCGGGCCGGCGCAGCTGATGATCGCCGCCGAGCGCCCGCTCGAGTCGGTGCTGATCGATTTCGGGCCTCGAGCCGCCTCCGAGCTCGTCGTCACCGGCGGCTCCGCGGGCAATACGGTCTTCCGCCCCGACGGCGGCATCCGCTTCGAGGTCAACCTGGGGCCGCCGGTTCGCAGCCACCCGCTGTGGACGGGAGATCGTCGATATCGCGTCTATGTGTTCGAGATCGAGATGCCGAACGCTCCCGAGCGGCCGCTGCCGGTGGCGATCATGGCGCGGCCGGCCGACGCCCTGCCGCGATCGCTCGATCCCGCCAGACCGGGAGGGGAGAGATGACGGAGTCGACCGCGCCGACGGGCGGACAGAGCTGGATCATGGCCTTGCGCGAGCAGCTGGAGTCGCCGCCGGCGCGGCGCCTTCCGGCATCGGAGGATCGCCGGGCCGCGGTGCTGGTGCCGCTCTACGTGGACGCGAACGAGCTGTGGGTGGTGCTCACCAAGCGCGCCGAAACGCTCGAAAAGCACGGCGGGCAGTACGCCTTCCCGGGAGGAGCGCTCGACCTGGGCGAGAACCATTGGCAGGCGGCGGTGCGCGAGACCGAAGAGGAGCTGGGCATCGAGCGCTCGAAGCCGCTGCTGCTCGGCGAGCTCGACGAGGCGTCGACGCCCAGCGGCTACCGCATCGTCCCGTGTGTCGCCGCGGTGCCCTACCCGCTGGAGACGACTCTGAACGAGGGCGAGATCGCCGAGGTCTTTTCGGCGCCGCTGCTGGCGTTCGCCAATCCGCGCCTGGTCGAGGATCGCGCGGTCGACATCGACGGGGTGCAGCGGATGCTACGGATCTACCACGTGGGGAGCCGGCGTATCTGGGGGCTGACGGCGCGCATCCTGCAGAATCTGTTGGAGCGGGTGGGGGTCGACATGACGGGTGCGGAGTGAGCATCCACTCCGCTTCCCGGAAGAGTGGTGATGGATGCCATGTCTAGGGAGCGTTGGCTTCGGCTCGCTATCGCCGTGGGCTTTGCGGTGCTCCTGGTCACGGCGGTCAGGTCGTTCGTGAAGCACGCGACCTATCCGATTCCGGCGATCGAGGTGGGCCCGCCGCCGGCGGGCTTCGAAGAGGTCTTCTGGGACGGCGGCGGCGTGCGCGTGCACGGCTGGCACGGCGGGACGGACGATCCCTCGCGGCCGGTGGTGGTCTTCTTTCACGGCAACGGCGAGAACCTCGAGACGCTCAAGTGGTCGGGGCTCCTCGAACGCTGGCGTGAGCTCGGCGTCTACGCGGTGGCGGTGGAGTACCCGGGCTATGGGAGGAGCGCCGGGTCGCCGTCCGAGGCGGGTCTGATCGACGCCGGGCTGGCCGCCCTCGACTGGGCCACCGAGCGCTGGCCCGAGCGGCCGGTGACCGTCGCCGGCTGGTCACTCGGCTCGGCGGTGGCGATCCAGGTGGCGGCGCAGCGCTCCGGCGCGGTCGATGGCCTGATCCTGATGAGCGCGTGGACCCGGCTCTTCGACGCCGCGGCGGCGCACTTCCCCTCCCTGCTGGTGCGAGTCCTGGTGCGGGAAAGCTACGACTCGCTCACGGCGGCAGGGCGGATCGGTTGTCCGACTCTGGTCGTTCACGGCCTCCGCGACCGGATCATCCCGGCGGCGCAGGGCGAGCGTCTGGCCGAAGCGCTGGGAGCCCGGGGGCGGTGGGTGCCGGTGGACGAGGCCGGACACAACGACCTCCTCGGAGTGGGGCGCGTGTGGACCGAGCTCGGCGCCTTCGTCGACGAGCGGGCAGGCGGCTGAAAACCCGTTTTGTCACCGTATTGTCTGGCTCGATCGAGCCCGAACTGGCATACTCGGGCGGAACGGAAACGCGGAGGAAACGAGACATGGCAGTTGCTGAAACCACTCGCGCCATCGACCGGATCGTGGAGCATCTGGGCGACGAGGCAGACGGCCTTCTGAACTTCACCTGCGAAGGCATTCCCAAGGACCATCTCCACCTGCCCGGTCCGACCCACGTCGACGACGTCTTCGGCGTCTCCGACCGCAAGTCGAGCGTGCTGGTGAACCTGGGCAGGATCTACAGTCACGGCCGTCTAGGCGGCACGGGGTATCTGTCGATCCTGCCGGTCGACCAGGGCATCGAGCACTCCGCGGCGGCGTCGTTCGCGCCCAACCCGCTGCTGTTCGATCCCGAGCACATCGTGAGGCTCGCCATCGAGGGCGGCTGCAACGGGGTCGCCTCGACCCTCGGCGTTCTGGGCGCGCTGTCGCGCAAGTACGCGCACCGCATTCCCTTCATCGTCAAGATCAACCACAACGAGCTGCTGACCTACCCCAACAGCTACAAGCAGATCCTCTTCGCCAGCGTCGAGCAGGCGTGGGACATGGGCGCGGCTGCCATCGGCGCGACGATCTACTTCGGCTCCGACGACTTCGACCGCGAGCTGGTCGAGATCGCCGAGTGCTTCCAGCAGGCGCACGAGCTGGGGCTGGGGACGATCCTCTGGTGCTACCTGCGCAACGCCGACTTCAAGGTCGATGGCGTCGACTACCACGCCGCCGCCGACCTGACCGGCCAGGCCAACCACCTCGGCGTCACCATCGAGGCCGACATCGTCAAGCAGAAGCAGGCCACGAACAACGGCGGCTATGAGGCCGTGGGCTTCGGCAAGACCCATCCCGCGGTCTACGGCGAGCTGGTGAAGGACCATCCGGTCGATCTGGTGCGCTGGCAGGTGGCGAACTGCTTCATGGGCCGCATCGGCCTGATCAACTCGGGCGGCTCGTCGAGCGGCCAGGGCGACCTCGCGCAGGCGGTGCGCACCGCGGTCATCAACAAGCGCGGCGGCGGTACCGGCCTGATCTCGGGCCGAAAAGCCTTCCAGCGACCGATGGACGAGGGCGTCGAGCTGCTCAACGCGATCCAGGACGTCTTCCTGTGTGAAGACGTGACGGTCGCCTAGGACGGCGCCTGGAGCTCCGGGCCGCGTCTCCGGCGCGGCGCGGTTCTTATCTCGGCTCGCGTATTTCGATCGTCGAGCTCACCGTCAGGCCTTCGGTCACCGTCTGCTGCGTACCCGAGGGCCAGCTGACGACGACCCGATCGATCGAAGCCGCTTCGCCGAGACCGAAGTACAGGGGCTTCGAGCTTTGCGAGAGGTACCCCGACTTGCCGTCGTGAACCTTGGTGTAGCTCGCGCCGTCGACCTCCACCGTTACGCGAGCCCCGAGACCGTCGCGGTTGGAGGTGCTGCCGACGAGACGGATCTTCACGAACCGGATGGTGCGTCGATCGCTCAGATCGCTGATCAGGACCTGGGGCGCATCGTTGAACTCGCCGGTGACGATGTCGAGATCGCCGTCTTCGTCGAGATCGAACAGCACCGAGGTCCTGGTGCCGACGTTCCCCATGACGGTTGCCGCACCGCTACGACCGCGGCAGAGGAAGTATGAGGCGTCACGGCCGGAGCAGTCGATCTGGAACCAGGGCTTCTTGGTCTCCAGCTTCGGCTCGTGCTGGTGCCAGGAGCGGTCCTCGAGATAGGTCCGCGGCTCCACGCCGAGGATGAACTCGCTGTCGAGAAACCTCTCGCCGTTGTTGTTGAGTAGGACGGTGTTGACCCCGTAGTTCCAGGGGAAGTTCATGCTCGAGCTGATGAACACATCGTCCCATCCGTCGGCGTTGAGATCGTCGACGCTGATGCCCCAGGGCCAGTAGTTCTCGGCACCGATCTCGTCGGAGATCTCTAGAAAGCTGCCATCCGTCTGACGCTCGTAGAAGGCATTGCCGAAGATGTTGTCCTCGCCCCCCTGGAGGGTCTCTTCGTCCCACAGCATCATCGACTTGTGCTTTTCGTAGCCCGGGGTCACTCTGCGACTCATGTCGGAGTGCATGTCGGTGAGCATCAGGTCGATGCGACCGTCACGGTTGTAGTCGAAGAACTTCACGCCCATGGTGCCCCAGGGCGTCTTCGGAAAGTAGTGCTGTCTGCGCTCGACAAAGCTGCGCCCGTCTACGTTTTCGAAGTACTGATCGTCACCCTGCATGTTGAGGACGTAGAGATCCATCCGGCCGTCCCCGTTCAGGTCGACGGGGCTCGCGTCGCCGCTCCAGATACCGGTCCGGACGCCGGCCGCCTCCGTTACGTCCTGGAACTTGCCGTCGCCAAGATTGCGATAGAGGACCGAATACTCGGTGCGCGACGGCACCAGGTGGCCGGAGAAGGCGTCTCCTTCCGGGTGCTCGAGGGCGATCCCGATCCAGTAGCCTGCGGTGGACCGCTCATCGGTGGTGTACTTCCCGACGTTGGTGAGGAAGAGATCGAGTCGGCCGTCACTGTCGTAGTCGAAGAACACGGCACCCGAGGAGTGACCGGTGTGCTGTACACCCGCTTCGGCGGTGACATCTCGAAAGCGCCCCTTGCCGTCGTTCTGGAACAAGACGTTGCCCATCCGCACCGAGGTGACGTAGAGGTCGGCGTCGCCGTCGTTGTCGTAGTCGGCAAAGGAGGCGCCCGCACTCAAGCGATCTTCGAGCGCCACGCCGGCCGACGCGGTGATGTTTCGAAAGCGGCCACCGCCTTCGTTTCGCCAGAGCTCGTTGGGCCCCAGCTGACTGACGAAGTAGATGTCGAGGAGGCGGTCGCCGTCGACATCGGCGACGACGAGCGAGTTGCCGTGATCGTAGTGGTTCGGTTGATAGAACCTGCCGGAATCCGGCGTGGAGCGGTGCTCGAACGTAATGCCGCTCTGGGTCAGGCGGTTGGTGAACTTGAAGTCATGGTAGACGTCGAATTGGTCCAGAGTCTGCAGCTGGAGCCACTCGCGGATCGGCAACATCTCTGCGCCCCAGTCGTCCGGCGGGAACGGAATGAGTTGACCGGTAGCGCTCTGCGTCTGGGCGCCGAGCGGTACGGCCAGCGCCAGGCAGACCAGACAGTGACCGAGTACTCTCGCAACGTTCATCGGTAGCTCTCCAAAGGGCCGTAGGGTAGTCGCGCTCGTGGCCTACGGGGGTATCCGCCCACCGCCCGCGTGACCTCCTGCGACGCGGTGCGTAGCTTAGCAAGAGCCGAGAGAGCGCCAGCATTCGCGCGCCGAGGTGCCTGGCATCGGCCGTGTCCGCCAGGTCGTACCCGCATGTAGTCATCACCCTCGAGCGATCGGGCGGCGGGAAGAAACCGGGTCGAGGAGCGGTTGCATCTTGCATGTCGATTCGACCCGTACGCGAGATCAGCAGCGCGCGACCGACCCTCGAGGGAGCCGGGGTGCGGCTCGACCGCGCCTTCGGCTTCGGCAAGACCGAGGCGTTCGACCCGTTCCTGCTGCTCGACGACTTCCGCAACGAGCGCCCCGAGGATTACCGGCAAGGCTTTCCGTGGCATCCGCACCGGGGGATCGAGACGATCACCTATGTTCTGGCCGGCACCGTGGAGCACGCGGACAGCCTCGGCAACGCCGGCGTGGTCGGCGCGGGCGACGTGCAGTGGA
>JAHEKO010000120.1 GCA_024638355.1 Acidobacteriota bacterium | reverse complement strand
TCGTGGTGCGAGAGCCGCAGAAGCTGGGCCTCGGCGTCCCCTTGCTCGCGCCACTTCCAGGTCTCCTGAAGCAGCTTGTACTCGTTGGCGCCGTTCAGGACGTAGAGGTCGTCGTCGCCGTCGTTGTCGAAGTCGAAGAAGTCGGCGTCCCAGGCCCAGCCGACCGACGTCGCCCCGCGCTCTACGGCATCGGAGATCCGGTACGCGCGCAGGCCGTCGTCGCCCGCTTCCGAGGTGTAGAGAATGCTCGACTCCTGAACGCGCATGGTCGCCAGCGACTGGAGCCGCGCGTCCATCACCGTGGTCTCGTTGGGCAGCACGTACTTCGAGTCCTTGAGCATGGTGTTGAGGTTGGAGATGTAGAGGTCGGGGTAGTCGTCCTGGTTGAGATCGCCGATGCCGACGTTCATCGAATGGTAGGCCTTCGACATGCCGAGCTCCGCGGCGCTGTCGACGAAGCGGCCGCCGCCCTGGTTGCGCAGGATGGCGTTGCGACCGAAGTCGTTGGCGACGATCAGATCCTGGCGGCCGTCGTTGTCGATGTCGGTGTGGCCTACCGCCTGTGTCCAGCCGGTGTTCTCGGTGCCGCTGTCGGCGACCTCCTCGAAGCGCAGGCCGCCGATGTTGCGAAAGAGCTTGTTGGGCAGGGCGTTGGTGTTGTCGCGGGCGAGCGTCGGCAGGGCCCCGGCGACGGCGGGAATGCGCTCCGGCACCTCGCCCACCAGGTAGTTGCCGAAGTAGCCGATGTAGAGATCGAGCCGCCCGTCGCCGTCGAAGTCGAAGGCCGTCGCCGGGCCGCCGATGAGTCCCTCGCCGCCGAGGCCGGCGCTCGCCGTCACGTCCTCGAATGCGCCGCCGCCGAGCCCGCGGTAGAGGCGGTGCGGATCGTTGGCGTAGGTGATCAGGATGTCCTGGCGGCCGTCGTTGTCGAAGTCGACGATCAGGGGCTGCCTCGCCTCGCCCGGGTAGCCGTCGGACCGCTCGTAGTCGAGGCCGGCGCTCGCCGTCACGTCGACGAAGCCGCCGCCACCGTCGTTGCGGTAGAGAGCGTTCCCCATTCCGCCCACGAAGAGCAGGTCGATCAGGCCGTCGGCGTCGACGTCTTCCGCCGCGACGCCGCCGCCCGAGAAGGTCGGCGGCGTGACCGACAGCGTGCGGCGCAGTCGGCTCAGCCAGTCGGACGTCCGGTGGCGGAAGCGGATACCGACCTCGGAGGTGGCTTCGACCATGAAAGGCCCGTCCTCCGGCAGCTCGGCGGAGCCCGGCGCCGAAGCGAGCGTGAGCGAGCGCGCCGTCTCCGGCACGCTGGCGTTCAGGCTTGCCAGGGCGGGAATGGCCGCCGCCGCGCGCTGCACGTCCTCGGTCATGAGCGCCGGGGCCTGCCTCGTGTCGCTGGCGATCTCGCCGGCGATGCGAAAGACCAGAACGCCTACCTGGGCGGTCATCTCGGCGATGTGCTCGGCGGCGAACGGATCGAGGTCGAGCTTCAGCGCGGTCTCTCGCCCCCTGAGCGCCTTGCGCACCAGGCGCCAGTGCATGCCGAAGTCGCGGAACGAGTCCATGTCGTAGGACTCGAGCACGAAGCGGCGCTCGCGCGGCAGACGGGGAAAGAAGGTGACGTCTTCGAGGTCGTCGACCTCGTGCGGCAAGAGCTCCTGGCTCACGCGGCTGACCACCGGGGCGCGCACGATCGAGTCTCCCGCGTCGAGCGCCGCCGCCTCGGCGCTGGTGAAGAGCCGGTTGATCTGCTCGACGATCGCGGCCTCGGCGGCGGCCTGTACTTCCAGGTTCGCCTGCCCCGCGGGCAGCTTGTAGCGCGCGTAGAAGCGCTCGATATTCTCGAGGAAGAGGCGCTCGGCGTCGGTCTTCTCGATCTGGTTGTAGGCCTCGTAGGCCGCGAGCTTCTCGGAGATGATCTCCTCGAGGAGGGTGGTGCCGGCGGTGTCGGCCGTGCTCGCGCCGGCCGTGGCCGCCGGTGTTCCGGTGTTCAGATCGCCCAGGGTACCGGTCGCCGCGATGCCCTTCCAGGCGCGCGTGAAGGCCGGGCCGGAGAGCGTTCGCTCGCCGTTGCTCCGGGCCTCCTGATCGGCGAGCTTGAGCGTCGCCAGCGTATGGAGGTCGATCAGCTCCCGCAGCGCGTCGACCGCCTCGCCGCCGGCCTCCGGCAGCGGCGCGCCGCCGGGAACGAGGGCGTCCTGCTGCACCGCGAGCACCGCCCGCAGCGAGTAGGCGACCGACGAGTAGTGGCGGATGTCGGTCGCGCTCAGGCGGAGCGGCTCGCCGTCGACGAGCCGGATCTCGACACCGCCCTCCGCGGCGGGCGCATCGCCGAGTGCGGCGTCGATCAGGGGCGCGATGTCGCCGAGCTCCACGCTGTCGCGGCCCGCGTCGGCGGCCGCGGCGCCCGCCCGACGCCAGAGCGCCGAGATCAGCTCCTTCTGCAGCCGCACCTTCTCGAAGCGCGCCTCCTCGGTCAGCGGCGTCCCGAACATGAAGTTCTCGAGCCGGGTCGCCGTGGCCTGGCACTTGGCGTCGCTGGTCGATTCCAGGTCGCGGATGGCGGTGATGATGTCGCGCAGCGACGAGCCCTCGAACGGATCCGCGGACTCCTGGGAGCGGGCTCCGACGGGGAGTGCACAGAGCGCGGCGAGGATTGCGATGGCAAGTCGAGTTCGTGAGCTTTTCATTCGAGCGTCTCCGCGCCGAAGCCTATCCATTCTGGCCGCTCGTTTCACGGGCCTTCCTGTACGATCCGTCGATGTCCGCCACGGGCGAAGCCCACGTCGAAGAGCCGCCTTCGTCGGGATTCTGGAGCGACGTCGTCGCCGCAGTGCGTGGCGTACCGCGCGACTACACGAAGGGCAAGATCGGCCGCGCCGTGATGCTCCTGGCCATCCCGATGGTGCTCGAGATGTCCATGCAGTCGCTGTTCATGGTCGTCGACGTCTTCTTCGTCGGCAAGCTCGGGCCCGACGCGGTGGCGATCGTGGGCCTCAGCGACTCCCTGCTGATGCTGGTCTTCTCGATCGCCATCGGGCTGAGCATGGGCGCCACCGCGATGGTCGCCCGCCGGGTAGGCGAGGGCGATGTCGAGGCCGCGGCGGTGGCCGCCGTCCAGGTGATCACCGTCGGCTTCGTGCTCGCGCTGCCGCTCGGTGCGCTCGGCATCCTCTTCGCGCCCGAGGCGCTCCAGCTGATGGGCGCGAGCGCCGCCCTCGCCGAGCGCGGCACCTACTTCACCGCCATCATGCTCGGCGGCAACGCCACCGTGATGCTGCTCTTCCTGATCAACGCCGTTTTTCGCGGTGCCGGCGACCCGGCGATCGCGATGCGCGCCCTGTGGATCGCCAACCTGATCAACATCGGCCTCGATCCGCTGCTGATCTTCGGCATCGGGCCGTTTCCGGAGCTCGGGCTCGAAGGCGCCGCGATCGCCACCACCCTCGGCCGCGGCCTCGGTGTCGTCTACCAGGTCTGGATGCTGGGCAACGGCAAGAGCCGGGTGGTGTTGCGTTGGAGCCAGGTGCGGCTCGTTCCCGATGTGATGATGCGGCTCCTGCGGGTCAGCGGCATCGGCATCCTGCAGTACCTGGTGTCGACCGCGAGCTTTCTCGGCCTGGTGCGCATCCTCGCGCTGTTCGGCGACGTCGCGCTGGCCGGCTACACGATCGCGGTGCGGGTGATCATCTTCATCCTGCTCCCCGCCTGGGGCCTGGGCAACGCGGCCGCGACGCTGGTGGGGCAGAACCTCGGCGCCGGCGACCCGGAGCGGGCCGAGCGCTCGGTCTGGTTCACCGCCCGCTGCAACACGCTCTTCCTCGGCCTGGTGGCGATCGTCTTCCTCTTCTTCTCGAAGGAGCTCGCCGGTCTCTTCGTACCCCAGCAGGACGTGGTCGAGATCGCCGCCCAGTGCCTGCAGATCTTCGCCTACAGCTACGTCTTCTGGGGCTTCGGCGTCATCACGGTGCTCGCCTTCAACGGCGCCGGCGACACCACCACCCCGACCTGGATCAACTTCTGGGTCTACTGGATGGTGCAGATCCCGTTGGCCTGGGGGCTGGCCGTCGAGCTGGAGTACGGCCCGCAGGGGGTGTTCTGGGCGATCACCACCAGCCAGCTGCTGCTGGCCGCCGTCGGCGTGGCGGTCTTCCGGCGGGGAAGCTGGAAGACGCGGACGATCTAGACGCGCCGCAATCCCCTGAAGCCGTCCGCGGCGCTCAGGCCGCTTCGGGCAGCGCCCCGGCCGGCGCCTCGCGCTCGAGCCGCTTGTCGAGGACGGCGGTCGCCGCGCAGTTGCCGAGGACGTTGACGATCGTGAACAGCGGGTCGACGATCGGGGTGACCGCCAGGAGCGCGATGATCCCGACCTCGGGGGGCACGCCCAGCGGTCCGAGGATGAGGGCCAGCATGTTGAGGGCGCCGGTCGCCGGCAGGCCCATGGCCGCGACGCCGGCGAGCACCGAGCCGACGACGATCATCAGCAGGGTGTCGATCTCGTAGATGGTCGGCGCCTGAGCGTGGAGCTGGACGGCGAAGATCGCCGACAGGCTGAAGAAGAGGGCGCTTCCCATCGGGTTGATCATGACGCCGAGCGGCAGCAGCAGCTTGACGTTCTCTTCCGACACGCCGAGCTCGCGCTTGAGGGCGATCATCGCCGCGGGAATCGAGGCCATGCTGCTGGCGGTGGCGAAGGCGACCATCAGCGGCGCGCGGAGGGCGCGCAGGACGTCGCGCAGTGGGGCGCGCACCACCGTCCAGACGATGAGAGCGAACAGATTCATCGCGATCACCGTGGTCGCCACGCATACCAGGATGAGCTTGCCGAGCACCGGCACGAACGCCAGGCCGCCGCGGCCCACCTCGCCGGCGATGATGCAGATCAGGCCCAACGGCAGCAGGTAGATGATCCAGTTGATGATGCGCAGGAGCGCGTCGAAGAAGGTCTCGAGCACGCTGATCGCGGTGCGGCGGCCCTCGGCGGGACCGTAGCCGAGCGCGATCCCCATCAGGACCGAGAAGAAGAGCACGCCCAGGTAGTTCTCCTGCTGTATGGCGAGGGCCAGATTGCGCGGGATCAGCTGCGACAGGTAGGCGAAGAAACCGCGCTCGGAGGGTCTGGACTCCCGTTTGGCGGAGGCGGCGCGCGCGCTCAGCCGGTCGTCGCTGCGGCCGGAGAAGAGCTCGGCGAACGCCTCGGACTGGCCCTCGTCCCCGGCCGCGAGCCCCGAGACGCCGTCGCCCCGCGAGGTCGACTCGGTCTCGAGCAGCAGGTTGCCGAGCGCCTCGGACTCGCGCAGGTCGGAGCCGATGCCGGTGAGCCACCCGACCCCGGTGCCGATCGACGCCGCCAGCAGGAGGCCGGTCGCGAAGACGGCCACGATCACCAGCAAGCGTTTGCCCAGCTTGTGCTTGGCGACGATCTGTCCCAGGCTGGAGATGATCGCGGTGAAGAGGAGAGGGATGATGCACATCACCAGCAGGTTGAGGTAGAGGCGGCCGAAGGGCCGCAGCACCAGGCCGGTGGCGGGTGCCAGGTAGCCGATCGCCGCGCCGATCAGCACCGCGACCACGATGACGGCCGGGTGACGGATGAGCTCGAAGCCCCGCTCCTTCTTCTCGGTCACCGGGCCGGCCTCTTCTTTCCGGCCAGGAACCACTCGGCGTAGAGCCGTTCGGCCGAGCCGTCGTCGCGAATCGAATCGAGATAGAGGTTGAGCCAGGCGAGCAGATGCGTGTCCTCCCAGTTCAGCGCCAAGGCGAGCGAGTCCTTGCGGTCGCGGGCGATGAAGGCGCGGACGTGGATCAGCAGCTGGGGATTGGACTGGCGCCAGGTGTTGGCGCGCGCGCTGTCGACGAACGCCGCGTCGAGCCGGTTCTCGGCGACGTCCAGCAGCATCCCGTCGAAGTCGGAGTAGGGAACGATCTCCGCCGCCGGGAACTCGCTCGCGGCGTAGCCGATGTACGAGCTGCCGTCGAGCGCGCCGATGCGGGCGGTCGGCCGATTCAGAAAGACGAACGGATCTTCCTGCTTCGGCGCCGACAGCCGGTTGATCAGGAGCGTCTGGTAGACGGTCATGTAGGGCTTGCTGAAGCGAACGCGCCGCGAGCGCTCGAGCGTGACGGAGAGCTTCGAAAGCCCGAGATCCGCCTGCCGGGTGGCGACCAGCTCCACCACTTCGTCGAAGCTGTCGGCCAGACGCACCTCGTAGGCGACCCCCAGGCGCCGGGCGATGTCCCGCGCCAGGTCGATGTCGAAGCCCTGCCACCCCTGCTCGGGCGTGGTCCAGGAGTCGCGGTTCGGCTTTTCGGCGAAGAAGGGCGGGCGCTCGCCGCGGTAGCGGGCGACGACGAGCTTGCCGCTGTTGCAGATCCGCCGCAGGTCGGTCGGCGGCAGGTGATCGCAGGCCGAGTCCGCGCCGGGGCTCGCGGGCTGGGGCGTCGCCGGCGCGGCGAGCGCCAGCGCGAGCAGCGAGATGAGGAGCGAGCCGCGAATCGATAGCCTCGACATGACGCGTCCTGGCAGCGGGCTCGGCGAGGCCGCGCGGGCCTACCGGGCCGATGAATCCGTTGAGTCTCTTGGCCCGCGGAGTCTAGCACCGGGGGTCGACGGGTCGATGGTATCTTCTGGTCCTTGAACGCTGGAGAAAACGATTCGATGAAAGACAGCTTTTCCACTTCGAAGACCCTGACCGTCGGCGACCGCCGATTCCGTATCGCCCACCTGCCGAGTCTCGAGAACGCCGGTTTCGACGTGTCGCGGCTCCCCTACAGCATGCGCATCCTGCTCGAGAACCTCCTGCGCCGAGAGGACGGCGTGGTGGTGCCGGCGGCCGACGTGGAAGCGGTAGCCCAGTGGGATCCCAAGGCTCAACCGTCGGTCGAGATCTCGTTCGCCCCGGCGCGGGTGCTGCTCCAGGACTTCACGGGAGTGCCGGCGGTCGTCGATCTGGCGGCGATGCGCGATGCCATGGTCGCCATGAACGGCGATGCCAGGAAGATCAACCCGCTCCAGCCGGTCGAGCTGGTCATCGACCACTCGGTGCAGGTCGACGAGTACGGCACCGCCGCGGCCTTCCTGATCAACAAGGAGCGCGAGTTCGAGCGCAACCGCGAGCGCTACGGCTTCCTCAAGTGGGGCCAGCTCGCCTTCGACAACTTCAAGGTCGTTCCGCCGGGCACGGGCATCGTGCATCAGGTCAACCTCGAGTACCTCGGCCGGGTGGTCATGACCGGCGAGGGCGACGAGCCCTTCGCCTATCCCGACACCCTGGTCGGCACCGACTCGCATACGACGATGATCAACGGCCTGGGGATTCTCGGCTGGGGCGTCGGCGGGATCGAGGCCGAGGCCGCCATGCTCGGCCAGCCGATCTCGATGCTGGTGCCGCAGGTGGTCGGCTTCCGGCTGGTCGGAGAGCTGGCCGAGGGGGCCACGGCCACCGACCTGGTGCTGGTGGTCACCCAGATGCTGCGCGAGAAGGGCGTGGTCGGCAAGTTCGTCGAGTACTTCGGGCCCGGCCTCGCCGCGCTGCCGCTGGCCGATCGGGCGACCCTCGCCAACATGTCGCCCGAATACGGCGCGACCTGCGGCATCTTCCCGGTCGATCAGGTGTCGCTCGACTACATGACCTTCACCGGCCGATCGCCGGAGCTGGTGGCGCTGACCGAGGCCTACATGAAGGAGCAGGGGCTCTTCCATGCGGCCGACAGTCCCGAGGCGGTCTACTCCGACACCCTCGAGCTCGACCTGTCGACGGTCGAGCCGAGCCTCGCCGGGCCGAAGCGGCCGCAGGATCGGATCCGGCTGAGCGAGGTGAAGTCGACCTTCCTGTCGCAGCTCGAGGGCCTCAAGCCACCGCCGGCGTCGGCAGGCGGTCTGCCGACCGTGGGCTCCGGCGGCGGCGTCGCGGTCGCCGAAGCGGCCGCCGCGGTGGAGGTCGTCGAAGACGGGGTCGCGACCGGTTGGCGGGATCAGGAGTTCAC
The DNA here is from genome assembly GCA_024638355.1 of Acidobacteriota bacterium. Taxonomy (GTDB): domain Bacteria; phylum Acidobacteriota; class Thermoanaerobaculia; order Multivoradales; family JAHEKO01; genus JAHEKO01. The sequence goes on along the minus strand of JAHEKO010000120.1, from coordinate 1,262 downwards.
CCTGCGCCACGGCTCGGTGGTGATCGCCGCCATTACCAGCTGCACCAACACGTCGAATCCGTACGTGATGATCGGCGCCGGCCTGCTGGCGAAGAAGGCCGTCGAGCGCGGCCTGAAGGCCAAGCCGTGGGTAAAGACGAGCCTCGCGCCCGGCTCCAAGGTGGTGACCGACTACCTCGACGAGGCGGGGCTGACCGGCTACCTGGAGCAGCTCAACTTCCATCTGGTCGGCTACGGCTGCACGACCTGCATCGGCAACAGCGGGCCGCTGCCCGAGCCGATCCGCGAGGCCATCCACGCCGGCGGTCTGGTGGCGACTTCGGTGTTGTCGGGGAACCGTAACTTCGAGGGCCGCATCGGCCCCGACGTGCGTGCCAACTACCTCGCCTCGCCGCCGCTGGTAGTCGCCTATGCTCTCGCCGGCCGGATCGACATCGATCTCCTCAGCGAGCCGCTGGGTGAGGACGCCGACGGCAACCCGGTGCACCTCAAGGAGATCTGGCCGTCGCAGCAGGAGGTCGACGAGGTGGTGCGCGCCTCGGTGAAGTCGGAGATGTTCACCACCCAGTACGGCGAGGTCTACGCGGGCGACGAGCAGTGGCGCGAGATGCCGGTGCCCCAGGGCGACACCTACGCCTGGGCGGACGACTCGACCTACGTCAAGCTGCCGCCCTACTTTGTCGATCTGCCGGCCGAGCCGCCCGCGGTCGAGGACCTGGCCGGAGCTCGGGTGCTCTGCCTGGTGGGCAACTCGATCACCACCGATCACATCTCGCCGGCTGGCGCGATCAAGACCGACAGTCCGGCCGGCAAGTACCTGATCGAGAACGGCGTCGCTCCTCGCGACTTCAACTCGTACGGATCACGGCGCGGCAACCACGAGGTCATGATGCGCGGCACGTTCGCCAACGTCCGCTTCCGCAACCGGCTGGTGCCGTCGCTCGAGGGCGGCTTCACCCTCCACCTGCCCGACGAGACGCCGATGACCATCTTCGACGCCGCCATGCGCTATCGCGACGAGGGGGTGCCGCTGGTCGTGCTGGCCGGCAAGGAGTACGGCACCGGCTCGTCGCGCGACTGGGCGGCCAAAGGGCCGAGCCTGCTCGGCGTGCGGGCGGTGATCGCCGGCAGCTACGAGCGCATCCACCGCTCGAATCTGATCGGCATGGGCATCCTGCCGCTCGAGTTCGAGGCGGACGAGTCGGTGGAGAGCCTGGGGCTGAGCGGGCACGAGGAGATCTCGATCGAGGGTCTCGCCGAGG
>JAHEKO010000119.1:6046-9255 GCA_024638355.1 Acidobacteriota bacterium | reverse complement strand
GCCTCGACTTCGACCCGCGGCCGCTGCCAGTTGTCGGCGGAGAAGGCGAAGAGGGTCAAGACGGCGATCCCCTGGTCTCCCGCGGCCTCGATGACGCGGCGCACGGCTCGCGCCCCGGCGCGATGGCCCGCGGTACGGGGCCGGCCTCGCTCGAGCGCCCAACGGCCGTTGCCGTCGAGGATGATGGCGACGTGGAGGCCGTTCATCTCGCGAAAGGCACTTTGTTTCTCAAAGTTCCTGGCCGGCTGTGTAGGCATGAGCATCCGCAGGATCGGGGTCTAACCGGATCGCGTCGCCCGGATCAGGGCTTCCATGTGGTCGAGGTACCGCTCGAGCGCGCGACGGCCGCGAGAGGTCAAGCGGTACTCGGTCTTCGGGTGCCGATCCTCGAAGGTCTTCTTGCAGGAGACGTAGCCCCCTTGCTCGAGCTTGCGGGCGTGCACACTCAGGTTGCCGTCGCTGGTGTCGAGGAGCTGCTTGAGCTCGGAGAAGGAGAGCGTGCGATTGACCGCCAGCGCGCTGAGCATTCCCAGCCGTACGCGCGCGTAGACCAGCCGGTCGAACTCGCGCGCCCTGGGATCGGCCAGATATCCGGCCAGTCCGCTCAGTTCGGGTGACTCCGGCTCGCCGCTCCGGACGTCCGGCGCGTTCGAGCGTCGAGTCCGCTCACCCGCCATAGCGCCTCGCGATGATCGCGCCGAACAGCAGATGAAGGCCGCCGAACCCCAGACCGAGAAGGGTGTTGGACCAGGCGGCCGGCGCGAAGAGCGCCACGACGCCCAGCGCCATGAAGGCCAGCCCCATGATCGGAACGGGACGGACGGAGAACGTGCCGCCCGTGACGACGCCCACGCCATAGAGAAGCAGCCAGGTCCCGGGCACGGCGGCCACGGCTCCCAGATCGACCAGCACCCAGGTCAGCGCCACGGCGGCGAGGATCGGCGGGATCAGGCCGAAGAGAAACCGTCGGCCGACGCCACGCGACAGCGTCTCGCCTCGGCCACGTGCCTTCACCAGCATGGCGCCGCCGCCGACGATCGAGGCCAAGGCTGCCGCGCCGATCCACCAGACCAGCCACTGGCTGCCCGCGCCAGGCCGTGAGGTCAACCACGCCGCCGCCGCCGCGATCAACCCCATCCCGATTCCGCCCCACCCGGGAACCGCCGTGAACGAGCCCGAAGACTCCATGGTCGCGCGGATGAAGCGCAGATTGTCCATCGCCCGGGCGTGAATCTCCACCGGTGGGGAGGCGGGCGTCTCGAGCGGCTGCGGCATCTCGAGTGAGCATAGGGGTCGATTTCGCTTTCGTCAAGTACTTTTCAATACAAAGTAAGGTCGCGACCTCGAGCGCCGCCGGGCAAGAGGGCGAACGGGCCCAACCTCCGCTTGTGGCAAACTGAGCCCGACCGTGCCGAGCCCCGTCAAACGCAGCGGCCTCCTGGGCATGTTGGAGGCCCTCTGGGTCTTTCGCCGGTTCGTCTTCGGCATGGTCAGCCGCGAGTTCCGCGGCCGCTACCGGGGGTCGCTGCTGGGCGGGGTATGGGCGGTCTTGACCCCTCTCGCGACCATCCTGATCTACCTGGTCGTCTTCTCGGCCGTCATGCGCGGGAAGCTGCCGAGCGCCGCCGGAGCGCAGAGCGACTCGCTCAGCTACGGCCTCTTCCTCTGTACCGGCATCCTGATCTGGGGCTTCTTCGCCGAGGTCGTCGGGCGTTGTCAGGTGGTTTTCGTGGAGAGCGCCAATCTGCTCAAGAAGATGAGCTTTCCGCGCATCACCCTGCCGGTGATCGTGCTGCTGTCGGCGGCGCTGAACTTCCTCTTCGTCGCGGTTCTCTTCGTCGTGTTGCTGCTGGTGCTCGAGCGCTTTCCGGGCGAAGCCATGCTGGCTTTCGTGCCGCTCCTGCTCGTGCAGCAGGGATTCGCGATCGGGCTCGGCATCCTGCTCGGCACGCTGCACGTCTTCTTCCGCGACGTCGGGCAGTTCTGGTCGGTGCTGCTCAACCTCTGGTTCTGGTCGACGCCGATCGTCTATCCGCTGGCGATCCTGCCCGAGGGGGTGCGCGGCGCTCTGGCCTGGAACCCGCTCACGCCGCTCTTTCTGAGCTACCAGAGCATCGTGCTCGACAATGCCTGGCCGGCCTGGGCGGATCTCACGCTGCCGCTCGCCTGCGCCGCGCTCTTCCTGGTCCTGGGGCTGGTCGTCTTTCGGCGCCTGTCGGGCGAGATGGTGGACGAGCTGTGACCGGCCACATCCGCGCGCACCAGCTCGGCAAGCGCTACAAGCGCTACACCGCGCCGCGCTACCGGGCGCTCGAGTGGCTCACGCTCGGCGCCTTGCGCCGGCATCAGGAGCTGTGGGCGTTGCGCCAGGTGTCGTTCGAGGTCGGCGCCGGCGAGGCGGTCGGCATCGTCGGTCAGAACGGCGCCGGCAAGTCGACCCTGCTCAAGCTGATTGTCGGCACCACCCGCCCGACCGAGGGCACCTTCACGGTGGCGGGAAGGGTCTCGGCTCTGCTCGAGCTCGGCATGGGCTTCCATCCCGATTTCAGCGGCCGGCAGAACGCGATCATGGCCCTCCAGATGACGGGAATGGAGGAGGGGGAAGCCGAGGATTGCCTTCCCGAGATCGCCGCCTTCTCGGAGCTCGAGGGCTTCCTCGAGCAGCCGCTGCGTACCTACTCGAGCGGCATGCAGATGCGGCTCGGCTTCTCGGTGGCGACGGTCCGGCGCCCGGATCTGCTGATCGTCGACGAGGCGCTGTCGGTCGGCGACGCCTACTTTCAGCACAAGTGCATCGGCCGCATCCGGCGCTTCAAGGAGTCGGGAACGACGATGCTGTTCGTCTCGCACGATCCGGCCGCGGTGAAGACCCTGTGCGATCGCGCGCTCCTTCTCGATCGCGGCCTACTGATCCGCGAAGGCTCCGCGGAGTCGATCCTCGACTACTACAACGCGATGATCGCCCAGCGCGAGAAGGAGGCGTCGATCCACCAGATCGCGAGCGGCGATGAGCGGGTGCGAACGCGCTCGGGCGACGGCAAGGCACGCATCGAAGACGTCCGATTGGTCGACGGCGAAGGGGTCGCCTCGGCGTCGTTCACCACGGGCGAGAGGGCGGTGATCGAGATCGACCTCCGGTTCGAGCACGACCTCGACGAGTACACCGTCGGCATTCTGCTCCGGGACCGCCTCGGCAACGAGGTGTTCGG
>JAHEKO010000119.1:0-5946 GCA_024638355.1 Acidobacteriota bacterium | reverse complement strand
CGGCGTCGTTCACCACGGGCGAGAGGGCGGTGATCGAGATCGACCTCCGGTTCGAGCACGACCTCGACGAGTACACCGTCGGCATTCTGCTCCGGGACCGCCTCGGCAACGAGGTGTTCGGTGCCAACACCACCTACCTGGACGTGCCGGCGCCCCCGGCCCGCTCCGGAGACCGGGTCACGGCGCGCTTCGAGCTCGACCTCCAGCTGGGCCACGGTCACTACTCGGTCACGGTCGCGGTGCACGCCCCGACCGGCCACGTTTCCGAGAATCACGATTGGATCGACAACGCGCTCTCGTTCCAGGTCATCCCGGGCGACACCTACCGCTTCGCCGGAGTGGCTCACCTGCCGGTCGAGGCGCGGCTCGACAAGCGCTAGCCAGACGCATCGTCGCTATGTACCGCCGTAGGCGTCTTTCGCTCTGTTTCGCGCTCCTGATGCGCGCGGCCGCCGCGCTCGCCCAGCCGGCGGCGACGGTCGATCTCGAAGGGGCCGATCCGGAGGTCGCGGCACGCATCGAGGAGGCGCGCCGGAAGGTGCTCGAGTCGCCCGAGGAGGCGGCCGCCTGGCTGGAGCTGGGCAAGCTCTACCATGCCCACCAGCTGACGGAGGCCGCCGTGGCCGGCTACCGCCGAGCCGCCGGGCTCGATTCCGACAGCCCGAAGGCGTGGTATTTCCTCGCCCTCGCGGAGGCCGAGCTGGGCGAGCTCGAGATCGCCCTCGACGCCGGCGCGCGGGTGGTCGAGCTGGTGCCCGGCTACGCTCCCGTTCACTGGCGGCGAGGACGCTGGCTCGAAAGCCTCGGCCGTACCGGGGAAGCCGAGGCTGCCTTTCGGCGCGCGGTCGACGTCGACCCGTCTGCCGCCGCCGGCTGGGTCGGCCTGGCCTCGATTCTGCTCGAGCGGGGCAGAGCGCGCGAGGCCGTCGACATTCTCAGGCCGGTGCTCGCGGCCGACCGCACCAACGGCATCGCCGGCCAGCTGTTCGGCCGCGCGCTGCTGGCGGCGGGAGACGAGACCGCGGCGCGGCGGGTTCTCGGCATGACGGCGGGCATGGGAGCCTACTTTCCGGATCCCTGGCACGAAGAGGTGCTGGACTCGGTGACCGGAGTCCTCAACCGTCTGCAGCTGTTGAACGCGCGCATGGCGCGGGGCGAGCTGGACCGGGTGATCCGTCAGCTCGAGGCGCTTCGCGAGTCCCATCCGGAGCACGTCGGCGTTCTCAATCTGCTCAGTGAGGGCTACCTGCAGCTGGGCCGTCTCGACGCGGCGCGCGCCGTCCTCGAGATCGCGCTCGGGACCGACCCCACCGACTTCTCCACCCTCATTCATCTGGCCCAGGCGGCGCGCTTCGGCGGCGATCTCGAGGCCGCTCTGGGGTGGGCCGATCGTGCGCTGGAGGCCAATCCGCGACTCTGGCAGGGGCACTTCGAGCGAGCCTCCATCTTCTACGCCGACAACCGCCTCGAGGAGTGCCTGGGGGCGCTGGAGAGGGCGATGCGGCACGGCGCCCACCAGAACCCGAACGCCTGGCTGACGCAGGGCGACGCGCTGCTTCGCCTCGCGCGCTGGTCCGAGGCGGCAACGGTCCTGGAGCGGGCGACCGCTCGCTTTCCGTTCCTGGCGCAGGCCTGGGTCGGGTTGGCGGTGGCCGAGGTCGAGCGCGGGCGGATCGAGCGGGCGCGCGCCGCGCTCGAGACCGCCGCCGAGCTGCAGCCCGAGGACGAGACGATGTCCGCCGTGCGCACCCGCATCCGCGAGCTCGAGCGCGCCGGAGGCGGCTCCCGATGAGTCGCGCCGGCGCGGCCGTGCTGCTCGCTCTCGGCTTGTTGGCGGGTACCCTCGTCGCGCAGACCGGCGAGCGGGCGACGCCCGAGCCCTGGTTCGACGAGGTCGCCGCGGCGCGCGGGCTGGCGTTCGAGCACGTCTCGGGTCAGGAGCCCGGCGCCTACCTCTTCCCCGAGATCCACGCCGGCGGCGCCGCGCTCTTCGACGCCGACTCGGACGGCGACCTCGACGCCTATCTGGTGCAGAGCGGCGGGCTGCGGGTGGCCGCCGCCGAGCGGCCCGGCAACCGGCTCTTCCTCAATCGGGGCGACGGCAGCTTCCGCGACGCCACCGAGGGCAGCGGCGCGGACGATCGCGGCTTCGGCATGGGGGTCGCCGCCGGCGATTACGACGGCGACGGCCGCACCGACCTGTACGTGACGAACCTGGGACCCAACGTCCTGCTGCGCAACCTCGGCGACGGTCGATTCGAGGACGTGACGGCACGCGCCGGCGTCGGCGCCGCCGGCTGGAGCTCGAGCGCCGCGTTCCTCGACTACGACCTCGACGGCGATCTCGATCTGTTCGTCGTCAACTATCTCGACTGGACCCTGGCGGGCGAAGTCGAGTGCGTCGATACGACCGGCAAGCGTTGCTATTGCGGTCCGGCGACCTACAACACGCCGGCGCCGGACGTGCTCTATCGCAACGACGGCGACGGCCGCTTCACCGACGTCAGTCGGGAGGCGGGGCTCGGAGTCGGCTTCGGCACCGGCCTGGGCGTGACGGTCGGCGACTTCGACGCCAACGGCCGACCCGACCTCTTCGTCGCCAACGACAACATGCTCGACCAGCTCTGGCTGAATCAGTCCGACGGGACGTTTCGGGAGGAGGCCGTCTTCTGGGGCTGTGCGGCGGACGCGAGCGGCCGCCCCAAGGCGGGCATGGGCGTCAGCTCCGCCGACGTCGACGACGACGGCGATCTCGATCTGGTGGTGTGCAACCTGGGAGGCGAGAGCGACTCGCTCTTCTTGAACAACGGCGGCTTCTTCGTCGATCGCACCCGCTCGAGCGGCTTGGCGTCGCTGTCGGGGGCGCTCACCCGTTTCGGTATGGGCTGGCTCGACTTCGACAACGACGGCATGCTCGACCTCTACCAGGCGAACGGCGCCATCGGGCGGCGCGGCCGGATCTACCTCGACTCGGATCCCTACGCTCAGCCGAACCTGTTGATTCGCGGTCGTCCCGGGCCACGCTACGAGGAGGTGCTGCCCCGCGGCGGCACCCGCGAACCCTTGATCGCGACCAGTCGCGCCGCCGCCTTCGGCGACGTGGACGGCGATGGCGGGGTCGATGTCGTGGTGGTGAATCGCGACGCTCCCGCCTATCTGCTGCACAATCGGGCCGCGAAGCGCGGGCACCACCTCCGGGTGAGGGTGCTTACCGACGCCGGCGCCGATGCCCTCGGCGCGGTGGTGTTCGCCGAGTTCGGGGGGCGCCGGGTGCGGCGCGAGGTGCTCGCCGCCTACAGCTACCAGGCCGCCAACGAACCCACCGCGCACTTCGGTCTCGGCGAGGCCGAAGGAGTAGACGGTTTGGAGGTGCGCTGGCCGGACGGCCGGCGCCGCTGCTTCGGCTCGCGTCGGGCGGGCGAGCTATTGGTCGCGCGCCGGTCGGAGGGCTCCGCCTGCCCCGAGGGCTAGCCCCCGGCTCGAGCGACGGGGTGCACTCTGCGCCCGTTCTTGATCACCGCCGCCACCGGATTGATGCCGAAGTGATAGGCGAGGTGCAGCAGGTTCGGGGCGTCGAGCACCAGCAGATCGGCGCGCTTGCCGCTCTCGACCGAGCCGATGCGCTGGCCGAGGCCGAGCGAGCAGGCGGCGTTGAGGGTCGCGGCGGTGAGCGCCTCCTCGATCGACAAGCCGAGCTCGAACACCGCGAGCACGATGACCATGGGCATCGATTCGGTGAACGACGACCCCGGATTGCAGTCGGTGGCCAGGGCAATCGGTACGCCGGCCTCGATCATCCGCCGGGCCGGAGCGTAGGTGTGCTTCATGAGGAAGAAGCTGGTGCCGGGCAGCAGGGTGGCGATGATGCCGGCCGCCGCCATCGCCTCGATGCCGCGCTCGGAGACCGCGATCAGGTGGTCGGCGGAGAGCGCGCCGAGCTCCGCCGCCAGTTCGGCGCCGCCGGAATCGACGAACTCGTCGGCGTGGAGGCGCGGAAGCAGTCCGTGCTCGCGGCCGGCGATCAGTACTCGCCGTGACTCGGCGGGCGTGAAGACGCCCTCTTCGCAGAACACATCGGAGAAGGAGGCGAGCTCTTGCGCCGCGACGGCCGGGACGATCTCCTCGCAGATCAGATCCAGATAGCGCTCGCGCCGGTCGCGATACTCGGGCGGGATCTCGTGCGCGGCCATCAGGGTGGCCACCAGGTCCACCGCGTGCTCGTTGGCTGCCGCCCGGATCGCGCGCAGCTGCTTGAGCTCGTCCGCGGCGCTCAGCCCGTAGCCGCTCTTGGCCTCGGCCGTGGTCGTGCCGCAGGCCAACATCCAATCGAGGCGCCGCTCGACGTTGGCGGCGAGCTCTTCCTCGGTGGCCTCGCGGGTGGCGCGTACGGTGGACAGGATGCCGCCTCCAGCGGCGGCGATCTCCATGTAGGTCTTGCCCGCCAGGCGCTGGGCGAACTCCAGCTCTCGGCTACCGGCCCAGGGCAGGTGGGTGTGAGGGTCGACGAAGCCCGGGATCACGGTGCCGCCGCCGGCGTCGAACCGCTCGGCGCCGGGCAGATCGCCGACCCGAGCGCGGCGCTCGGCCGCCGGTCCGGCATAGACGATCTCACCGTCGCGGCAGAGGATCTCGGCGTCGGGGATCCTCCGGACGCGGCCCTGGGCGGTGCCGCCGAGCGGGCCCGGGCCTTCCGGCGAGGCGATCTCGGAGATGTTCTGGATCAGGAGGTCGGGCACGTCTTCAAGCCTTTGCGATGTTCGGAATCGAGCGCCGGTGAGGAGGTCAGGCTACCCGGGGCGCTCGCCGAAGAGTGCCGTGCCGATTCGGACGTGGGTCGCGCCCTCCTCCACGGCGACCTCGAAGTCGCCGCTCATTCCCATCGAGAGCCAGCCGCGGCAGGCGCTCCACTCCGGTCGGGAGCAGAGGTCGTCGCGGAGCTCGCGTAGCCGTCGGAACCACTCGCGGGCACGCTCGGGCTCGGTCTCCCAGGGCGGGATCGCCATCAGCCCCACGATGCGCAGGGCGTCGAGCTCGGCCAGCGGGCGCGCCAGCTCCGCGAGGTCGTCGGGATCGAAGCCGTGCTTCGACGCCTCGCTTCCCAGGTTGACCTCGAGGAATCCGTCGAGCTGCTTGCCCCGGCGGCTCGCCTCACGGTCGAGCGCTCGTCCGATCTTTACCCGATCGATCGAGTGGATCGAGCTGAACAGCTCCGCGGCGCGCTTGGCCTTGTTGGACTGGAGTGGTCCGATCAGGTGCCACTCCAGACCGGGCAGCGCCGGCCGCTTGCGCTCGGCCTCCTGCACGCGATTCTCCCCGACGATGCGCAGGCCGGCGTCGCGCGCGGCGGCGATCTTCTCCAACGGCTGGCGCTTCGCGGCGCCGACCAGCGTGACCTCGTCGGGCCGCCGCTCGGCGCGCCGACAGGCCGCGGCGATGCGCTCTTGAATGCGGGCGAGCCGCTCAGCGATCATCCGGTCGCATCTGCGATGTACAGAATGCGCTTGCAGCTGTCGCAGAAGACGATACTGCCGGAGTTGGAGATCTCGACGACGGCCTGCGGGCGGACCCGGTAGTTGCACATCCCGCACGACCAGATCTGCTGGCCACGGCCGACGCGCTCGACGGGCCGAACCTCGGCCAGCGCCTGGCCGCCGTGGCGCTCCAAAACCCGCTCGAACAGCGACAGGCTGGAACGAGGGATGCGCTCCCGTAGCACGGCGATGCGCCCCTCGAGGCTCTCCACCTGCTCGGCCACGGCGGGCTTCTCGGCCTCCCACTTCTCGAGCTCGCCCTGGTAGCGCTCGTCGAGCTCCTGGAACGCGTCGCGCAGCTCTTCGAGCGAGCTCTGCGCCTCGTCCTGGCGCTCGAGCGCGGCGAGAGCCTGCTCCTCGAGCGTCTTGATGGTGTCCCGGGTGGTGTCCATCTCCTGCAGGAGCGCGCCGTACT
>JAHEKO010000118.1:5297-9258 GCA_024638355.1 Acidobacteriota bacterium | reverse complement strand
GGCACGTAGGTCACCAGCAGCACGCCGACGGCGAGGATCGCCAGCGCGGGCAGCACCGCGCGCCAGATGGTGAGGATCGGACGATCGAAGCGATAGGCGGCCAGGAAGAGGTTGAGGCCGACCGGCGGCGTCAGATAGCCGAGCTCCAGGTTGGCCACGAAGATGATCCCCAGGTGCACCGGATGGATGCCGAAGGCGGCACCGAGCGGCACGATCAGCGGCACGACCACGACGATGGCCGAGAAGATGTCCATCAGGCAGCCGACCAGCAGCAGCAGCACGTTGAGGCAGATCAGGAATACGAAGCGCGAGTCGATGTGGGCCTGGACCCACTCGACCAGACGGGCCGGTACCTGCGCGTCGACGAGGTAGCTGGTCAAGCCCTGGGCGACGCCGAGGATGATCAGCACGCCGCCGACCAGAACCACGCACTCGCTGAAGACGCCGAGCAGCTCGCCGCGGCTCTTGATGTCGCGCTGCACCAGGACCTGCGTCGCCAGGGCGTAGAGCGCGGTCAGGGCGGCCGCTTCGACCAGGGTGGCGAGCCCGCTGAAGATCGCCCCCAGCGCCAGCACCGGCAGGAAGAGCTCCCACTTGGCCCCCCACAGCGCCGCGAGCGCCTCCCGCCAGACGAACGGCCGCCGCTCGACCCCCGAGCGGATCCCCTCGCGGACGCCCCAGGCGGCGATCAGCGCGACCATCACCACCCCGGGGATGAGCCCGCCGATGAACAGCTCCTCGATCGGAATGCTGGCCACGATGCCGTAGAGGATCAGCGGAAGCGCGGGCGGGAAGAGCAGGCCGAGCGAGCCCGAGGCGGTCAACAGGCCGAGCGAGAAGCGATCCTCGTAGCGGTCGGCCGCGAGCGCCTGGAGCAGGAGCGCCCCGAGCGCCAGGATGGTGACGCCCGAGCCGCCGGTGAAGATGGTGAAGAACGCGCACAGCACGGCGGTGACCACCGCGGTGCCGCCCGGCGCCCAGCCGAACCAGGCGCGGAACACGCGCAGCAAGCGCCCCGAAGCGCCCCCCTTGGCCAGCGCGAAGCCGGCGAGGGTGAAGAGCGGGATGGCGGCCAGGAAGGGCGAGACGGCCAATCGATAGGTCTCGGCCGGCACCGCCGCCGCGGGAATGCCCTGGGCCAGGAAGAGGAAGACCGCGAAGCCGCCGAGAGCGACGAAGATCGGCCCGCCGAGGACGGTCGACGCGACGATCAGCGTCAACCAGGGCCATGCCGGCTTGAACTCGAGCCACTGCTGGTACTGGCCGAGCACCAGCCCGATCCCCAGACCGAGCCCGGCGATCGCGCGCCCGGTCCAACCCTTCGACGCCCTCCAGACCAGCCGCACGGCGATCGCGGCGAGCGCAACCGGAATCGCCAGCTGGCCTACCCAGACCGGCACGCCCAGGGCGATCTCGGTGCCGGCCTCGCGATCGATCAGGATCAGATCGATCGCCGCCCGGCAGAGCAGCACCGACACACCCGCCCCGACCGCCGCCGCGAAGACGCGCGATGCGTCGCGGAACCTTCCCTCGGGCATCAGCTCGCCGGTAGCGAGCGCCAGGAGCTTGCCCTCGCGGGCGGCCAGCGCCGCGCCCAGGAAGCCGACCCACAGCGTCAGGTGCTGCACGAACGGCAGCGCGCCCGGGATGCCGACGCCGAAGAGCTTGCGCGCCGCCGCCTCGGCCAGCGGCAGCAGCATCATCACGGCCAGAACGACCGCCGCGAAGCCGTACTCCAGCCGCTCGAGGAGCTTCAGCGACTCTCCCCGTCGGCGCGAGAGCGACGGTAGGCGTCGCGCTCGGCGATCACCAGGTCGAAGATCTCGGCCGGAATGCGCCGCTCGCGCATGGAAGCGGCGAACTCGTCGGCTACCCGCTGCCAATCGGGGCTCTCCATCGCCTCGACGACGGTCAGGCCGCGCTTCGACATCTCCTGCACCGCCGTCCGGTCCTGCCTGGGGATCTCGGTCTCGAAACGCCTCTCCATCTCCAGGGCCGCCGCTCGCATCGACTCGCGGTCGGCGGCGGAGAGCCGGTTCCAGGTGCGGCTGGAGACCACCGTCGCCCCCGCCAGCGGCGCCAGGCCGAGGTCGAGCATGTAGGGCGCCTGCCGGAACCACTGCAGCGACAGCGCCGCCAGGGGGGTGGTCGGCAGAAGCTCGATCATGCCGGTCTGCAGGCCGGTCATGATGTCGGTAGCCGACAGCGCCACGGGCCGGAAACCCTCGTTCTTCCACCACTGCACGTTGGCGTCGTCGCCGGCCGACACGAACAGCTTGAGCCGCCGCAGCCCGTCGACGCTGTCGGCGCGCTCGGTGGCGAAGAGGTGGATCCAGCCGCCGTGGCCCCACTGAATCAACTCGTAGCCGTTGGCGCGCGCCCGCTCCACCAGAACCGGGGCGATCTTGTCGAGCACGTGGAAGTACTCTTCGTACGACTCGTAGAAGAGGGGAATGGCCAGCGCCTCGAACGCCGGGTCGATGTCGATCAAGCCGCCCACCGTCAGGGTGCCGGCATTGAGCTGACCGATACGCATCTTGCGCAGAACGTCGGGCTCGTCGCCGGCGACGCCGCCGGGATAGACGCGGAGCTCGACCCGTCCGCCGGTGCTTCGCTTCCACGCCGAGCCCATGCTGCGGAGCGCTTTGTCCCACACCGAGCCGTCGGGAATGAGGGTGGCGAGCTTGATGACGACGGGCGCGGCTTCGGCGGCCGGCGCCGCGCCCACCAGCAACGCCAGAACGAGCAGAACTCTAGGCAGGTATCGCATTCTCCCTCTCCAACCGCTCGCCGTTTGTCTCGAATTCCGCAGATCTGGAGCCAGGACCGACTTCGCTCTATTCGAAGAAGAGGAGATCGGCCTGACGCTCGAGCCGCCGAGCGCGTCGTTGGGCAATGATATTCGCCAGCCGGTTCGACGGCTCCTCGTCGGGGTCGATCGCCAGCGCGGCGGCGAGCAATCGCTCGAACTCCTCACGATCCTGGCTGGCCACCGAGACGCTCCCCGCCCAGCTGACGTAGGGGCTCGCCCGCAGCCCGCCGGAGAGCTCGAGCGCGCGGTCGAAGTGCTCGCGAGCGCGCTCGAGCGAACCGCCCATCGACGCCGGCAGCGACTCGAGCGCCATCATCACCTCGTGCACGCTGCCCCGATCGAAGCTCTCGTCGAGCTCCAGGGCCCGCCGCACGAGGGCGCGCACCGCGTCGACGTCGGCGACGATCTCGGGGCGATCCTGGCCGAGCGAGATCGCGGCCCCCCACGAGGCGCCGCTCCAGAAGAGGAGGGGTACGTCGTCTTCGTCGAAGTCGGCGAGCGCGCCTTCCGGCTCGACCTCGAGCCGCCGGCGCACGCCGGGCGAGCGCAGCTCGAGAGCCCGGCCGCAGTAGTCGCGGCCGCGCAGGTACATCTTGAGCGCGCGATCGAACTGCTCGAGCGCGGCATCGTAGTCTTCGTCTTCCAGCCGCTCACCCTCGGTCTCGATGAAGGCATAGGCATACTGGGTGAAGCCCTGACAGGCGCTGAGCAGAAGCCCGGGATGATCGGGCTTCTCGGCGAGGAGGGTCTCCATGGTCTTGAGCGCGAACGGCAGCGCGTCGCGCACGAGCTCGGGATCCTCGTCCGACGAGTAGACGTCGCCGCTCTCGGCGAGCGAGTCGGCGAGGGCGTTGATCGCCAGCCCACGGATGGAGCAGCCGGTGGCCGTGGCGATCACGAGGGCGATCAGCAGGAACCGCGGCAGACCGTTGTCGATTCGCTCGTACATTCGAAGACCCGGGTCAATCTAGCGGCGCATCGGGCCGCCGGTCAAGGCTCGAGGGTGGTGGTCGGCCTTGCGGTAGTGGTCCCGCCGCCGGTAGGGTGCCGCCTCATGACCAGCGACCGCGCCGCGACGCCGACCTGGATGTGGATCGCCACCGGATGCCTGGTGGCTCTCGTCCTGCTGGTGGCCGTCGGCGTCGGCGT
>JAHEKO010000118.1:0-5197 GCA_024638355.1 Acidobacteriota bacterium | reverse complement strand
CCGACGTGGCGAAGATCTACATCTCCTCCACCTACCGCGACCTGGCGGAGCACCGTGAAGCGGTCTACAAGGCGCTGCGCCAGATGCGGCACGACGTGGTGTCGATGGAGGACTACTCGGCGGCGAGCAAGCCGCCGCTCGAAAAGTGCCTCGAGGACGTCGCCGGCTGCGACGTCTACGTCGGGATCTTCGCGTGGCGTCACGGCTACAGCCCGCCGGGGCACGACGAGTCGATTACCGAGCTCGAGCTCCGCCAGGCGGTCGAGACCGGCGTCCAGCGCCTGATCTTCCTCGTCGACGAAGAGGCGCCATGGCCGCCGAAGCTGACCGACGGCGATCGGAGCCGGATCGAGGCTCTGCGCGCCGAGCTCCGCCGCGACTACGTCGTCGGCTTCTTTGCCTCCGCCGAGGAGCTGGCGACCGACGTCAGCGTCGCCGTGGCCAACCTGACCCGCGACGGCGACATCGCGGACGAGAAGCCCGCCGACCCGGCCAACGTTCGCTTCTATCTGCGCAGCCTCCAGCGGATGACCGGGGAGCTGGCATCGCAGATCCGCCTCTACCGCATGTCGAGCGCCGCGCTCGTCGCCGTCGGGCTGGGCGTCGTCGTGAGCGGCCTCGCGCTCGAGATGATGGAGTTCGGGCTCGGCGGCCTGCTGCTCGGCAGCGCCACCATCTTCCCGGTCAACACCATGCTGTCGACACGCCGCAAGAAGGCGCTGCTGGACGGCTATCAGCAGGAGCTGGCGCAGGAGCCGCCGGCCCGGGAAGCGGTGCAGGCGATCCGCGCCTTTCTACGCACGCAGCTCGACGACGAGGTGTTCGCATGAGGGAGGAGCAGGGAATCGATCAGATCACCCAGGTCTTCGAGCGCGAATCGGCACAGCTGCGCAGACGCACCTTCTGGTTGAGCCTGATTCCGATCGTCATCGGCGCGGTGGTGATCGTCACCACCTACTACGGCCTCCGCGAAGCGCGCGCTCGGAAGGCGATGCTCGAGACCCAGGTGGGCAAGCTCGAGGCCTATCTCGAGGAGCTCGAGGCGAAGCGCGAGAGGCTGATCGACGAGGCGAATCAACAGAAAGCCGTCGCCGAGCACCTGCAGCAGAAGCTGCCGGCGCCCGAGCGCCAGGCCGCCGAGCTGATCCAGTCCGGTCTCGCCGCCTTCAACCGGGGCGACTACGAGCTGGCGGCCGAGCAGCTCGAGGCCGCCGCCGCCCGCGACCCGAACCTGGCCGAGGTCCGCTACCGGCTGGGGATGTCGCTCTGGCAGACCGGCAAGGAAAAGGCGGCCGTCGAGCAGATGAGTAAGGCGTTCGAGCTCGACGAGAGCTACGAGAAGCGCGCCAAGGAGGACCCCCGGCTGCAGGAGCTCCGGGCCTACGGCGAGATCGTCGCCGCCGAGAAGCCCGAGGCCGTCAAGACCGCCGTCGAGGAAGACGAGACCGAGTACATCAAGGAGGCGCTGGCCTCCTCCCGAGCCGGCAGCCTCGACGAGGCGGTCGAGTCGTACGGCAAGGCGCTGGACGTCAACCCCGCCAACGCCAAGGTGCTCGGCCTGCGTGGCGCCACCCTGCTTCGCAAGGGCGACTACGACGGGGCGATCGAGAGCCTCCGCAGTTGCCTCGAGCTCGACGCCGAGGCGGCGGACTGCCGCTACGCCCTGGGGCTCGCGCTCTGGCAGCGCGGCGACCGGAAGGCGGCCCGCGCGGCGTTCGACAAGGCCTTCGAGCTCGACCCGAGCATCAAGAGCCGGGCGCAGAACGACCCCGCCTACCGCCGCGTCCTGATCGACGGCCGCGCCTTCGAAGCGAAGGTCGAGCCGGGTTCGAGTCGCAAGAAGAAGGGCTAGCCGCGGGGACCGATCGAGCGCCGGCGCCAAACCCTGAACGGCCAGGAGCGTAATTAGAAACAGACGTGACTCCCGGCATGAAAGCGCAGCGCTACATCGACCAGACCCGGTCTTTCTTCCGCGAATACACCGCCGGCCTCAACGTCCGCGATCTGCGCCGGCTGTTCGATCAGGAGGCGGTCCAGGCCTACAAGGTGCTGGCTCGCGACCGGCCCGACGAAGAGCCGTCGAACGAGTTCAATCGGCTGGTCCACCGCGTCAAGGTGGTCTTTCTGGGGGTCTCGTCGCGGCTCTCGCCCGCCCGTCGCCTGCTCTTCGCCGCTTCGATTCTCTTCGCCATCTTCGGCATCGTCGACATCGACGTCGTCAACGTCGGCGGCGGCGCGCTGCGGGTCGGCGTTTCGATCTTCTGGTTCCTGTTGAGCGTCTCCTCCCTGGCGTTCCTGCTGATCATGGAGCTGGTGGACCGGGTGCGGGTGCGCGACGAGCTCGAAGTCGCGCGCCAGCTCCAGCGCGAGCTCCTCCCCCAGAGCTCGCCCGAGATCCGCGGTTACGACTTCGCTCACTCCTACCGCACCGCGAACGAGGTGGGCGGCGACTACTACGACTTCCCGCAGCTGCCGGACGGCCGCCTCGCCCTGCTGATCGGCGACGCCAGCGGCCACGGCATCGCCGCCGGCCTGCTGATGGCGATCGCCAACGCCACCCTCAAGACCGCGCTCGACGTCGACCCCGAGCCCACGCGGGTCGCGGCTCTGCTCAACTCGGCGCTCTTCCGCACCGGCGACCGCCGCGCGTTCATGACCCTGTTCTACGGGCTGCTCGACCCCGCAACCGGCCGTATGGACTACGTCTGCGCGGGGCACCCCTACCCGATGCTGCGCCGGGCGGGCGGCGAGATCGTCGAGCTCGGCCGCGGCAGCCTGCCGCTAGGCCTTCGCGCGCGACTCGAGCTCGAGACCGGAAGCGTCACGATGGACGAGGGCGACGTCCTCGTCCTCTTCACCGACGGCCTCGCCGAAGCGGTCGACGCGCCCGACGGCGAGGCTTTCGGGTTCAACCGCCTGCGCGGCCTGCTCGACGCGCCCGGCTCGTCGCGCCGCATCCACGACCGGATGCTCATCGCCTTCGACCGCCACACCGAGAACGAGCCGCTGCACGACGACCTGACGCTCCTGGTCGTGGGGCGGGACGTGGCGACGATCCCGCCGCCACCCTGACCTGCCGACTACTCGCGCTCGACCACCATCGAGAAGCCCACGCCGCCGGCCGCGCACACCGTCATCAGGCCGAGGTTGAGCCCGCGACGCTCGAGCTCGCGCAGGAGCTGGATGGTCACCCGGCCGCCGGTGGCGCCGAACGGGTGGCCGATCGCGATCGAGCCGCCGTTCACGTTGAACGTGTCGAAGTCGATCTCGCCCAGCGGCTCGCTGCGACCGAGCTCGTCACGCGCGAACTTCGGCGAGGCGAAGGCCTTCATGTTGGAGACGATCTGGGCGGCGAAGGCCTCGTGCATCTCGACCAGATCGACGTCGCCGAGCCCGAGGCCGGCGGCGTCGAGGGCCATGGGCGCGGCGTAGGCCGGCCCCTGGAGGAGCTGGCTGCCGGGGTCGAGCGAGGCGTAGGCGAACGAACGGATGTAGCCGAGCGGCTGAATGCCGTCGGCTTTGGCCCTCTCCTCGCTCATCAGGAGCACCGCCGACGCGCCGTCGGTGATCGGGCTGGCGTTGCCCGCCGTGATCGAGCCGTAGCGCTTGTCGAAGACCGGCCGGAGACCGCCGAGCGCCTCCATCGAGCTGTCGGCCCGCACGCCGTTGTCGGCGGAGATCACCTGGTCGTACCCCGGCCGTGGGTAGGTGGTGACGATCTGGTCGGCGAACCGGCCCTCGGCGGCGGCCGCCGCGGCGCGCTGATGCGACATCAGGGCGATCTCGTCCTGCGCGCGGCGGGAGATGTCGTTCTCCTTGGCCATCTTCTCGGCCGACTGCCCCATCGTCTGGCCGGTCGTGTACTCGGCGATCGCCGGCGGAACCGGCACCAGGTCTCGAGGCCGCACCTTCGACAGGACCGACATCCTCTGGCCCAGGCTGCGAGCCTTGCTGAACTCCATCAGCCGGCGCGCGCCGCTCTTCGAGTACTGGATCGGCACGTTGCTCAGCGACTCGGCGCCGCCGGCCAGGACGACGTCGGTCTGGCCGGTGAGAATCGCCTCGGCGCCCGAGGTGATCGCGCGATTCGACGAGGCGCAGGCGAGGTTGACGGTCGTGCCCGGGATGGTCATCGGCAGCGAGGCGCGGAAGACGACCTCGCGGCCGAGATTGGGAGCGTGCAGCGCCGGCACCACGACGCCGAAGATCGACAGGCCGATATCGGCCGGATCGACGGCCGAGCGGGTCACCAGCTCGGCGGCTGCCGCGCCGGCCAGATCGACTACGTCCATCTCCTGGAGATCGGTGCCCGATTTGGCGAAAGGCGTGCGGCAGCCGTCGACGATCGCTACCCGGCCGTGCTCGCCGCTCAGCCCGCGCCCCACGGAACGGGCGATCGCCGGCGCCGAGCCCTCTCCCCGGGTCCACACGGTGTCGGGCCGCTCGTGAACCTCTTCTCGGACGGAGGCGTCGTTGGGCGGCGGCAGGGCGGTGTCGCGGGCGGCTGCGGGCATCGGATCGGTCATCGGAACCTCCTGGCCGCGCGATCTTACGGCACGATCGGGACCAAACGCCCCACCCGCGGGTGCGAGCGCCGCCTGGCACACATCCTGCTACCCTCGAAGGGCATGTCGATGAAGGGCCGGAGGCGCTGGATCGCCGCGCTGTCACTGGCCATTCTGGCCGTAGCGGGCGCGCCCGCGACCGCCCAGCAGATCTCCAATCCGGCGCTCTTCCAGAAGAGCCTCGAAGCGGCACGCCAGGCGCTCGGCTACTACGGCATCTACGACAACTGGGAAGAGTTCGTGCGCGTCAATCGGATCGGCTACGAGGTGGCGCAGCAGTCGCGCTTCGTCGACTTCCCGTTCAGCTTCTACATGGTCGACATGCCGGTGCCGAACGCCTTCGCGCTGCCCGGCGGCCACATCTTCATCACCCGCGGCATGCTCGATCTGGGCCTCAACGACGACATGCTGGCCGGCCTGCTGGGCCACGAGATCGCCCACGTCGTCTACTCGCACGGCATCAAGATGTCGAAGCGCGCGCAGCTGCTCAACATCTTGAGCCAGGTCCTGGTGGTCGGGGTGGCGATCAGCGCCGACCGCGGAGAGCGGCCGCCGCCGGGGACGGTCTACGGCGATCCCCGCTACGGCAATAGCGGCACCACCGATCGGATCACCGGTGCCGCCGCGACCGG
>JAHEKO010000624.1 GCA_024638355.1 Acidobacteriota bacterium | reverse complement strand
CGCCGCGGGCGTGGAGGCCGGCGATGTCCTGAGCCGGGTCGGCGGACGCGAGGTTCTGGACTTCCCGTCCTACGACGTCGCCGCCAGCACCTTCGTGCGCGGGGCGAGCGTCGACTTCGATGTCCGGCGAGGAGGCGAGCAGCGCGTGCTCGAGCTGAGTCCGGGACGTCCCTTTCCCTGGTCGCGGACCCTCGTCGAGTGGCTCGCCTGTCTCGGCTACCTGGCGGTCGGCTGCGTGGCGCTGGTCCAGCTGCCGCGCGATCTGCGCGCGCGCCTTCTGATGCTGCTTTCGCTCTCGGTTGCGCTCGAGCTGGCGATGCCCGTCGAGCTGCTCGATCTGCCCGATTACGGCCGCTACTCGATGCCCTTTCTGGTCCTTCTGATCGGCTTCCAGATCGGCCTCGAGCTCCACCTCGCGGCCTCGATCCCGAGCCGTCGCCGGTTTGGCCGCCACCGCCGCTGGATCGTGCCGAGCTTCTACGCCGCGGGGGGGCTGCTCGCCGTGCAGCTCGCGGTCATGGACCTGGTCACCACCGCCGGCTGGGAGCCGCGATTCTGGAGCGTTTCGCTGGCCGAAGAGCTTTTCTGGAACGTCGGCAGCGTGCTCTGGGCGGCCGCGTTCGTGGCGCTGCTGGGATCGGCGGCGGTCAAGTGCCCCGACCCCCTGGCGCGGCAGCAGACGCTCTTCGTTCTTCTCGCCGGCCTGCCGTGGTCGATCCATGTAGGGGCCGCGGTGGTGACCGAGTGGCTGGGCGGCATCTATCCTTCCTGGCTGGAAATCGTCGAGCCGCTCGTGTTGCTGGTCTTCCCGCTGGGGATCCTGCTTGCCATCTTCCGCTACCAGCTCTTCGATCTCGAAGTCGTTGTCCGTCGCGGCCTGGTCTACACGGCACTGACCGGCGGACTCATCCTCGGTTTCTACCTGGCGATCGGAGTCGGTGGCGCTCTCTTGACCCGCTTCTTGCCGGGCGGCGACCCGTCGATCTGGCTGGTGGGCTTCGCCACCCTGGTCATGGGCCTCCTCTTCGGACCGCTGCGCAAGCTCACCCAGCGCCTGATCAACCGTCACTTCTTTCCGGAGCGCGCGGCTCTGCGAAAGCAGTTGATCCGGCTCGCCAGCGACCTCCCGTCGAGTGGCAGCCTGCCATCGATGGGCAAGGAGCTGGTCGACAAGCTCTGCGACCTGTTCGGTGTCGAGACCGCCACCGTGTTGCTGGGAGCAGAGTCGGGAATCCTCTCGCCGCTCGCGTCATCCGGCACTTCCGGCCGGGCGGTCGAGGGAGTGCTGCTGCCGACCTCCGATCCGGCCGTCGCGGTGCTGCGGCGGAGCGGCCGGCCGCTGTCGATCGAGCAGCTGGTCGCCCGCAGCCCGTCCTTCGACGGCAAGCTGACGTCGCTCGAGCCGGAGATGCTGGTACCAGTCCTGCGCCACGATCGGCTGATCGGGATCCTGGTACTCGGGCGCAAGCTCGCCGGCCGCAGCTTCCCCGCCGAGGAGATGGAGCTCCTCCAGCTCATCTCCCACCACGTGGCGACGGCGTTCGAGTACTCGCAGCTCTACGAGTCGGCTACCCGCGACAGCCTGACCGGACTGCTGCGTCGCGGCGCCGTTCTCGACGCGCTCAACCGAGAGCTCGACCGCTCGGTGCGCTTCGGACGCCCCCTCGCGGTAGCCATCGCGGACATCGACGATTTCAAGGACGTCAACGACCGCTACGGGCACTTGAAGGGCGATCTGGTCTTGAAGCGGGTGGCCCGAGCCCTGGCCTCCGGGCTGCGATTGACCGACGAGGTCGGGCGCTACGGCGGCGAAGAGTTCCTGGTCGTTCTTCCGGAGACCGACGCCGAAGGAGTGCGCGTGGTCGCCGAGAAGCTCCGTCAGCTGGTCGAAGAGGTCGGCACGACGGCCGACAACGGCGAGGAGATCCGGGTTACCATCTCCCTCGGTGTGGCGGCCATCGACCAGTATGCGGCCGCCAGCCGACGACCCGAAGTGAATGAACTGATCGCGGCAGCCGACGCAGCGCTCTACGAGGCCAAGACCGGGGGCAGGAACCGCGTCGAAGTACGCTCCGCTATCGCCTGAGGCATGGAAGACGCTCTCCCAACCGAGATCCGGCGACTGCCGGAGAGCCGGCGACTGCGAATCGCCTGGAGCGACGGCCATGAAGCGGAGTACGACTACGACTATCTGCGCGGCTACTGCCCGTGCGCGAGCTGTCAGGGTCACCATTCGATGAGCGTCAACTTTCACGCGCCGTCGGTGGCCGTGACGCCGCTCGCGATCGAGCCGGTCGGCAACTACGCGGTGGCCTTCCAGTGGTCGGACGCTCACTCCACAGGCATCTACCGCTTCGATTTTCTGCGCCGTATCTGCCCCT
>JAHEKO010000623.1 GCA_024638355.1 Acidobacteriota bacterium | reverse complement strand
AGGGGCAGATACGGCGCAGAAAATCGAAGCGGTAGATGCCTGTGGAGTGAGCGTCCGACCACTGGAAGGCCACCGCGTAGTTGCCGACCGGCTCGATCGCGAGCGGCGTCACGGCCACCGATGGCGCGTGAAAGTTGACGCTCATCGAATGGTGACCCTGGCAGCTCGCGCACGGGCAGTAGCCGCGCAGATAGTCGTAGTCGTACTCCGCTTCATGACCGTCGCTCCAGGCGATTCGCAGTCGCCGGCTCTCCGGCAGTCGCCGGATCTCGGTTGGGAGAGCGTCTTCCATGGCCTCAGGCGATAGCGGAGCGTACTTCGACGCGGTTCCTGCCCGCGGTCTTGGCCTCGTAGAGCGCTGCGTCGGCTGCCGCGATCAGTTCATTCACTTCTGGTCGTCGGCTGGCGGCCGCATACTGGTCGATGGTCGCCACGCCGAGGGAGATGGTAACCCGGATCTCCTCGCCGTTGTCGGCCGTCGTGCCGACCTCTTCGACCAGTCGACGGAGCTTCTCGGCGACCACGCGCACTCCTTCGGCGTCGGTCTCCGGAAGGACGACCAGGAACTCCTCGCCGCCGTAGCGCCCGACCTCGTCGGTCAATCGCAGCCCCGAGTCCAGGGCTCGGGCTACCCGCTTCAAGACCAGATCGCCTTTCAGATGCCCGTAGCGGTCGTTGACGTCCTTGAAATCGTCGATGTCCACAATGGCTACCGCGAGGGGGCGTCCGAAGCGCACCGAGCGGTCGAGCTCCCGGTTGAGCGCGTCGAGAACGGCGCCGCGACGCAGCAGTCCGGTCAGGCTGTCACGGGTAGCCGACTCGTAGAGCTGCGAGTACTCGAACGCGGTCGCCACGTGGTGGGAGATGAGCTGGAGG
The DNA here is from genome assembly GCA_024638355.1 of Acidobacteriota bacterium. Classification (GTDB taxonomy): domain Bacteria; phylum Acidobacteriota; class Thermoanaerobaculia; order Multivoradales; family JAHEKO01; genus JAHEKO01. The sequence continues at coordinate 1,506 of JAHEKO010000623.1, read as the reverse complement.
AGCTCCATCTCCTCGGCGGGGAAGCTGCGGCCGGCGAGCTTGCGCCCGAGAACCAGAATCCCGATCAGCCGATCGTGGCGCAGGAGCGGTACCAGCATCTCCGGCTCGAGCGACGTCAGCTTGCCGTCGAAGGACCGGCTGCGGGCGACCAGCTGCTCGATCGACAGCGGCCGGCCGCTCCGCCGCAGCACCGCCACGGCCGGATCGGAGGTCGGCAGCAGCACCCCCTCGACCGCCCGGCCGGAAGTGCCGGATGACGCGAGCGGCGAGAGGATTCCCGACTCTGCTCCCAGCAACACGGTGGCGGTCTCGACACCGAACAGGTCGCAGAGCTTGTCGACCAGCTCCTTGCCCATCGATGGCAGGCTGCCACTCGACGGGAGGTCGCTGGCGAGCCGGATCAACTGCTTTCGCAGAGCCGCGCGCTCCGGAAAGAAGTGACGGTTGATCAGGCGCTGGGTGAGCTTGCGCAGCGGTCCGAAGAGGAGGCCCATGACCAGGGTGGCGAAGCCCACCAGCCAGATCGACGGGTCGCCGCCCGGCAAGAAGCGGGTCAAGAGAGCGCCACCGACTCCGATCGCCAGGTAGAAACCGAGGATGAGTCCGCCGGTCAGTGCCGTGTAGACCAGGCCGCGACGGACAACGACTTCGAGATCGAAGAGCTGGTAGCGGAAGATGGCAAGCAGGATCCCCAGCGGGAAGACCAGCAACACGAGCGGCTCGACGATTTCCAGCCAGGAAGGATAGATGCCGCCCAGCCACTCGGTCACCACCGCGGCCCCTACATGGATCGACCACGGCAGGCCGGCGAGAAGAACGAAGAGCGTCTGCTGCCGCGCCAGAGGGTCGGGGCACTTGACCGCCGCCGATCCCAGCAGCACCACGAACGCGGCCGCCCAGAGCACGCTGCCGACGTTCCAGAAGAGCTCCTCGGCCAGGGAAACGCTCCAGAACCGCGGCTCCCAGCCGGCGGTGGTGACCAGGTCCATGACCGCGAGCTGCACGGCGAGCAGCCCCCCCGCGGCGTAGAAGCCCGGCACGATCCAGCGGCGGTGGCGGCCAAACCGGCGACGGCTCGGGATCGAGGCCGCGAGGTGAAGCTCGAGGCCGATCTGGAAGCCGATCAGAAGGACCAGAAAGGGCATCGAGTAGCGGCCGTAGTCGGGCAGATCGAGCAGCTCGACGGGCATCGCCAGCTCGAGCGCAACCGAGAGCGAAAGCAGCATCAGAAGGCGCGCGCGCAGATCGCGCGGTAGCTGGACCAGCGCCACGCAGCCGACCACCAGGTAGCCGAGACAGGCGAGCCACTCGACGAGGGTCCGCGACCAGGGAAAGGGACGTCCCGGACTCAGCTCGAGCACGCGCTGCTCGCCTCCTCGCCGGATATCGAAGTCGACGCTCGCCCCGCGCACGAAGGTGCTGGCGGCGACGTCGTAGGACGGGAAGTCCAGAACCTCGCGTCCGCCGACCCGGCTCAGGACATCGCCGGCCTCCACGCCCGCGGCG
>JAHEKO010000622.1 GCA_024638355.1 Acidobacteriota bacterium | reverse complement strand
CTCTTGACCACCCATCTGCCGCTGCGCGAAGCGCTAGATCGCGTCGACGTCGAGCCCATCGAAGAGGCGTTGAGCTGTCTGGTGCGCCACGCGCCGGGGCGGGTCGCGGTCGCCGGGCTCAATCCGCACGCCGGCGAGGGCGGGCTGCTTGGCGGCGAGGAGGCGACGCACATCGCCCCGGCGATCGAGCGAGCGCGCGCGCGCGGACTCGACGTTCACGGTCCGGAGAGCGCCGATTCTCTCTTCGCCCGGGCGCGGCGCGGTGAGTTCGACTGGGTGCTGTCGCTCTACCACGATCAAGGCCTGATCGCGGTCAAGACCTCGGCCTTCGGCACCGCCACCAACTGGACGCTCGGCCTGCCGTACATCCGCACTTCGGTCGATCACGGCACCGCTTTCGAGATCGCCGGGCAGGGAGTCGCCGACGCGGCGCCGCTGGCGGCGGCGGTCGAGGCGACGCTCGGCTTGATCGGGGGCGAGTTGCCGCGGCGGCAGGCGGGGGGCAGGCCCGCCGTACCGCAGTCCACCGACAAAGCTCGAGGGAAGTCCTCGGGCCCTCCCGCGGGTAGAATTCGCTCATGATCTCGCGTGATCTTCTCCGGGATGACCCGGACCGCGTCGGCGAGCTTCTCGAGGTACGCGGCGAGGGAGCGGACGCGGTCGCCCGCTGGACCGAGCTCGACGGCCGGCGTCGGTCGGCGCTGACCGAGCTCGAGGAGCTCAAGCGCCGCCGCAACGAAGCCAGCAAGGCGATCGGCGAGCTGAAGCGCGAAGGCAAGAGCGCCGAAGCCCAGATCGCCGAGGTTGCCGATCTCAAGCGGCAGATCCCGGATCTCGAGGAGCGCGTCAGCGCCGTTCGATCCGAGCTGCGCGATCTCGAGCTGGGCCTCCCCAATCTGCCTCACGACAGCGTTCCGCGGGGCGACGACGAATCGGCCAATCGAGTCGAGCGCGTGGTCGGCGAGCCGCGGAAGTTCGACTTCGAGCCTCAGGCCCATTGGGACCTCGGCCCCGCCCTCGGCATTCTCGACTTCGAGCGCGCGGCCAAGATCGCCGGCGCCCGCTTCGTGACCTACTTCGGGGCCGGCGCGCGGCTCGAGCGCGCGCTGATCAACTTCATGCTCGACCTGCACACCGGTGAGCACGGCTACCGGGAGACGCTGCCGCCGTTCATGGTCAACGGCGATGCACTGATCGGTACCGGCCAGCTGCCCAAGTTCGGGGCCGACCTCTTCAAGCTGGAGGGCGATCGCTACTACCTGGTGCCGACCGCCGAGGTGCCGCTGACCAACCTCTTCCGCGAGGAGATCCTCGACGAGGCCGACCTGCCGATCCGGCTGACCGCCTTCACCCCGTGCTTCCGCTCGGAGGCGGGCTCTCACGGCAAGGACGTGCGCGGCCTGATCCGGCTGCACCAGTTCAACAAGGTCGAGCTCGTCCATCTCGCCGCCCCGGAGCAGAGCTACGACTGCCTGGAGGAGCTGACCTCCCACGCCGAGAAGGTGCTGCAGCTGCTCGAGCTGCCCTATCGAGTGGTCACCCTGTCGACCGGCGACATGGGGGTTTCGGCGGCCAAGACCTACGACCTCGAAGTCTGGCTCCCCGGCCAGAGCGCCTACCGCGAGATCTCGTCGTGCAGCAACTGCGAGTCCTATCAGGCGCGGCGGGCCAACCTGCGCTACCGGCCGAGCGGGGGCGGCAAGCCGAGATTCCTGCACACGTTGAACGGCTCGGGCCTGGCCGTCGGCCGCACGGTGGTGGCGGTGCTCGAGAACCATCAGCAGAGCGACGGCTCGGTCACGGTACCCGAGGTGCTCCGCCCGTACATGGGCACCGACCGGATCCGGGAAGGCGACTAGGCACCCTACGGCGCCCGAGCTCCGGACGAAGCAACGGATTGCTGCGGAGCGACTCCCGCGAGGGGGCTCGGACCCACTGCCGGGTCGAGGGTGAGGGGCGATCCCTACCCGATCTGCTATCATCGGAGATCCGCATAGTCCGTCGCGGGCGGTCTCGCCCGCGGGTAGCGCCTCCCGCACTCGGACGGAAGTACACCCATGCCACGAATAATCGCTTGCAGCGTCGCTCTGATCTTGGCGCTCGCGGTCGTCCAGCCGGCGGCGGCGAAGGGCGCCAAGGAGCGCGAAGTCGAGCGCATGGTGGTGGAGTTCGAGCGGCTCTTCCGGCCCATGCTGGGAGCGATCGACGCGCGCAATCTGGTCTACAGGAAACAGGCCGGCGGCTTCCGGTCGCTGAGCTATCCGCTCGGCTGGAACGCCCGCTCCGGACTGAGCGCGAACGAAGCGGCCTTCCGCACGCTGGCCTGCGGCCACATGGCCGCCGAACCGGAGAACCCGGCGGCGGTGGTCACCGCCGTCATCGC
>JAHEKO010000621.1 GCA_024638355.1 Acidobacteriota bacterium | reverse complement strand
CCGGTGATCTGCACCGGCTCGCTACTTACGGCGATTTCGTCCAAGAGCCGGTAGAGGTTCTGTCGAGCCTTCGTTGCGGCGATCGTCTTCATATCAGAAGCGTACGTTAAAGCGTACGTCCTGTCAACGGCGCCCCGACCCACCACCCCAACGCCAGGCCGACTCACCCCACCGGGTGGGGCCGCCTCCACCTCGAAAGGTTTAGCGCCCCGCCGGTGCGCTCGGTAGCCTACCCTTCGAGGTCAGAGCGGGGCGATGAACGGGGCAGGGCACGCGAAGAGAGAGTCGGCTTTCCCGCGCCGTGGCGGTCACTGGCAGCCTCTGCTGCCAGCTCTCGATGCCGGAGCGATAACCCGCGCCGGAGCGTGGCTTCTGGGGATTACCGGGCGCAAGGGCGATCGAATCTACCGGGTGCGGCTCCTGGTGCAGGCCGGGTTCGCGCTCGGCTGTGTCGCACTGGGAATCCAGTTCGCGCGCTTCACCCGCGCCGCCGCGGTCGGTGACCTGCCGCTACCGGCCCGGCCGCCGGGGGTCGAGGCGTTCCTGCCGATCAGCGGTCTGATGGGCCTCCTGGACTGGATCTATCAGGGGACGCTCAACCGCGTGCACCCGGCGGCCACGATGCTGTTCGTGATCGTCGTGGCGATGGCCCTGGTGGCGCGCAAGTCCTTCTGCTCGTGGATCTGCCCGGTCGGGCTCCTGTCCGAATCTCTCGCCCGCGCCGGGCGGCGCCTCTTCGGCCGCAACTTCCGGCCCTGGAAGTGGATCGACGTTCCGCTTCGGGGCCTCAAGTACCTGCTGCTCTTCTTCTTCCTGCAGGCGATCTTCTCGATGAGCGACGCGGCGCTCCAGAGCTTCATCCAGTCGCCCTACAACCGGGTGGCCGACGTCAAGATGGGGCTCTTCTTCGTCCGCCTCGGTCCGGTGGGGATGTGGGTCCTGGGAATCCTGGCGGTCCTCTCGATCCTGGTTGCCGGCGCCTGGTGCCGCTATCTCTGCCCCTACGGCGCCCTGCTCGGCATCGTCTCGATGTTCTCGCCGGTCAAAGTGCATCGCAACGCCGACGCTTGCGTCGACTGCGGCCTCTGCGACAAGGTCTGCATGGCTCGGCTACCGGTGGCGAGCCGCGCCCGGATCTCGAGCGCCGAATGCACCGGCTGCCTGGACTGCATCGCCACCTGCCCGGTGGATGACGCGCTCGAGCTCAAGGCGGCCCGCCGGTGGCGGCTTGGCATCCCGGCCTACGCCCTGCTGATTCTCCTCCTCTTCCTGGGCGGCTACTCGGGCGCCCGGCTGGGAGGCCTGTGGCAGAGCGGCATCTCGGATAGCGAGTACTCCCAGCGAATCCGGCAGATCGACCGACCCGAGTACGGGCATCCCGGAAGCTAGCCGGCGCCCGCACCGGAGCGGAGCGTCCCGACCCCGCGTCGGATCGGGACACTCCGCCGCGGCCCTTCAGCTCACTCGACGAGCTTCTTCTGCGACGGCAGGCAGAGAATTCTCGCCGGAACTCCGACCCAGAGCTGCGTCTGGCCGAACTGGTTCCTCACCACGACCTCGCGAACGCGCTCGAACTCGCCGGAGGGGTCGTCCTTGATCGAGTAACAGACCAGATGCGACTCCTTGTCCGCGATCCCCTCGCCGTTCTTGTCCACCGGGTTGCACAGCTGGTACGGCTGGACCACTATGGCCTCCGACTTGCCGAACTGGTCCTGGAGCGCGACGCGCTGCTGGTCCCACTCCCCCCAGTCCAGCACCGAGTAGCACTTGTAGTGGTTGGAGTCCGGCATTCCTTCCTTGTAGTGCTTGTCCAGTGCGGCAGTCTCCCCCGCGGCGAAGAACACCACCAGGGCGACGACGGCGACGGCCCCTGCGACGCCCAACCAGGTCATTCGTTTCTCGAGCATGAGCAGTCCTCCTCCTCCTCCTGCGGGGATGGATTCGAAGAGCCGATCGCGACCCGTCCCCGCTACGGCCCGCGCCGGTATCACGACACATGTCAGACGCCTTCTCGCGCCACCGAGGCGACCACTCGGAAGCCACCCGGCGCACGGTCGACGTCTCAAACGTCAGCTCGAAGAATGAGGAAAGCCTAACACGCCGTCACCTCCAGGGAGCGACGCTTCAGTCGTGGAGAATCACGCCCAGCCCCGGGCCGCTCGGAGCATGAAGCACACCGTCGCGCAGCACCAGCGACCCCGCGGCCGGATCGCCGACCAGGTCCAGATGGCCGTCGAGGTCGGCGTAGGCGACGTTGGGGCGGCTCAGGGCGAAGGCCAGGCCGGCGGCGATCGCGGCTTCGGATTCGTCCATGCAGCCGACCATGGTCTCCATGCGGGCCGCCCGGGCGACCGAGTTGACGTGGAGGGCCTCGGCGATGCCGCCCA
>JAHEKO010000620.1 GCA_024638355.1 Acidobacteriota bacterium | reverse complement strand
GGGTGAACATCTCGAAGCTCGGGCTCGAGCTCTCCTCGACCTCGATCTCGACAAAGCGCTCGTCGAGGTCGCCTCGACGCAGCTTGCGGCGGAACTTCTCGCGGGTCGATTCGGCGTCTTCGGCCGGCTTTTCGGCCTCGATCCCCGGCATGCGCACGGTCGACGGCGAAGGCGGAATGAGCAGCTGCAGCAGGCGTTCCTCGGCGTGATGCTCGGCCGCCTCTCGCACCGCCTTGCGCTTGTCCTCGCGCACCATGATGACCGCCAGCTCGACCAGGTCGCGCACCATCGACTCGACGTCGCGTCCGACGTAGCCGACCTCGGTGAACTTGCTGGCCTCGATCTTCATGAAGGGGGCGTGGGCCAGCCGCGCCAGCCGGCGGGCGATCTCGGTCTTGCCGACGCCGGTCGGGCCGATCATCAGGATGTTCTTGGGCAGGATCTCCTCGGCCAGCTCGGGCCGCAGCTGCTGGCGCCGCCAGCGATTGCGTAGGGCGATGGCCACGGCCCGCTTGGCCTGGGTCTGACCGACCACGTAGCGGTCGAGCTCGGCGACGATCTGCCTGGGGGTCAGCTCCTCGAGTCGCGTCGCGACGCCGGAGCCCTCCGAGACTTCCAGCTTCATCCGCTCAGATCTCCTCGAGGGTCAGGCGGTCGTTGGTGTAGACGCAGATCGAGGCCGCGATCGCCATCGCCTCGCGGGCGATATCGACCGCGCCCATCTCGGTGTTGCGAAAGAGCGCCCGCGCCGCGGCGAGGGCGAAGTTGGCGCCCGAGCCGATCGCCAGGAGACCCTCTTCGTCGGGCTGCATCAGATCGCCGTTGCCGGACACCAGGAAGCTCTGCTCGGCGTTGGCGACGATCATGTGCGCCTGGAGCTGGCGCAGGGCGCGGTCGGTGCGCCAGTCCTTGGCCAGCTCGACGACCGCGCGTTCCAGGTTTCCCTGGTAGGCGTCGAGCTTGCTCTCGAAACGGGTGAAGAGCGCCAACCCGTCGGCGGCGCCGCCGGCGAAGCCGACCAGCACCTGCTGGTCGTTCTTGCCGGCCCGCTTGACCTTGTTGGCGCTCGACTTGATGACGGTGTCGTTGAAGGTCACCTGGCCATCGCTGGCCATGCAGACCTTGCCGTCGCGGCGCACCATCAGCACCGTCGTGCTGCGAAAGTCGCTCATCGAGCGCTGAGTCTACCAACGGCCTCGACGAATCCGCTCGGATTGTCGGGGGTCACGATAAAGCGCGACTCTCCGGCCTCGAGCAGTACCGCGTTGTCGAGGTTGCTGGCGTAGAGATCGAACTCCCCGAGCCGGTGCGAGTCGTAGCCGCCGCTGGTGGCGACCAGCCCGCCGACCGAGGCGAGGCGCTCGAGGTGGCGCCTCTCTTCGGCGGTCAGCTCGCGCGCCCGGGCGCCGTCGAGATCGATGTGGAAGAGCTGCCAGCGCAGGCGCACCTCCAGCCTGTCGCCCTGGACCTCGAAGTAGAGCGGCTCGAGCTGATTGGCCATGCGCCAGGCGAAGACGAGCACGCCGGCGACGCCGAGACAGAGGAGGCCGGGGAAGATGCGCCCGCGAAACCAGGTGAAGAGCGCGAGCGCCAGCATCACCCAGGCGGGTGCGAGGAGCATGACCCGCAGCCGGCGGCGGCCCGCCGCCACCGCGCCCGCCGCCGTACACACGAATCTGCTCACCATCGGGGCCGGCTCGGGGATCAGTCGCGCTTGGCGCGGGGATGGCTCTGGCGGTAGAGGCTCAGCAGCCGCTCGATATCGAGGTGGGTGTACTTCTGGGTGGTCGAGAGCGAGCTGTGGCCGAGCAGCTCCTGGATCGAGCGCAGGTCGGCGCCGCCCTCGAGGAGATGCGTGGCGAAGGTGTGCCGCAGGGTGTGCGGGTGGACGCCGGCGGCGAGGGCGGCGTCCCGGGTATAGCGGTCGACGATCCGCCGGATCGAGCGGTCGCTCAGCCGGCCGCCGTTCTTGTTGAGGAATACCGGCTCGCCGTCGCCGTCCGCCGGTGGACGAATCTCCTCCGAGGCGGCGAGCCAGGCGCCGAGAGCCTCGGCGGCGAGCCGTCCGAACGGCACCATCCTCTCCTTGCCCCCCTTGCCGATCACCCGCAGGAACCGCCCCTCGAGATCGAGGTCGTTCCAGTCGAGCGACACCAGCTCGCCCACCCGCAGCCCGGTGGCGTAGAGCAGCTCGAGAATCGCCCGGTCGCGCAGCGCGAGCGGCTCGCCGCCGCCGGCCGCCTCGATCAGGGTCTCGATCTCGCCCGGCCTCAGATGGCGGGGGAGCTTGCGCGACTGCTTGGGAGTGCGCACCCCGGCGGCCGGGTTCTCGTCGATCAGGCCCTCGCGGCAGGCGAACTTGAGCAGGCCGCGAACGCTCGACAGCGCTC
>JAHEKO010000619.1 GCA_024638355.1 Acidobacteriota bacterium | reverse complement strand
GCGTCATCCACCGCGACATCAAACCGGCCAACATCCGCGTTCTCGACGACGGCACGGTCAAGATCCTCGACTTCGGCATCGCCAAGCTCGCTCACTACACGAGCGATCTGACCCAGAAGGGGATGGCGGTGGGCACCGCCGCCTATCTCGCGCCCGAGCAGATCCGCGGCGAGAAGGCGACTCCCGCCACCGACATCTTCTCCTTTGGCGTGCTCGCCTACGAGCTCCTGACCTTCGTTCGGCCGTTCGGCCGCGAGACCATCTCCGAGACCTTCTTCCAGACGCTGAACTACGACCCGGAGCCCCTGACCGCGCACTGGGTCGACTGCCCGCCCGAGCTCGTGGCCGTCGTCTCGCGCTGTCTGCACAAGGACGCGGCCCAGAGATTCGCCGGCTGCGGTGACCTGCTCCAGGCTCTCGAAGGGGTCCGCGATCGACTCCGCGGCCGCCGGGCCTCCGAGCCCGACCCCGCCAAGACCCAGACGCTGCCGTCGGGCTCCGCCCTCGGCCTGGGAGACCGGGCCGCCTCCCGGCCGCTCGCCGGAATGACGGTGCAGATGCCCATCCGGGACAGGCGCCCGAGCCGCGCCTCTCTTCCCGTCGACCTGCCGCTGCGAACGCCCCCCAAGGGCTTCAAGATGGCCGGCACCGCCCGGCGCAGGCCCTCCCGCGCCTGGATTCCACTCCTTCTTCTGATGATCGTTGCTCTCGCCGGATGGCCCTTTGTGCCCTTCGACGACATCGCCGAGCGCCTCGAGAGCGCCTTCGCGGCGGTCAAGGCGACGCCTGCCGGTGAGGCCCGTGTCGACCCACCGGCCCCCCCGCCCACCCCGGCAGTCGAGCAGCCGGTCGAGAGCCCGCCCGCGCCGTCGACCTCCGCAGAGATAGAGCCGCCGGCCGATCCCGAGCCACCCGCGGTCGCCGCCGCCGAGCCCGAGCCACCCGCGGTCGCCGCTACCGAGCCCGAGCCGGCGAGCCTGTCGTTCGAGGGGGTCTGGAGTCCGCGCATCCAGCTGTCGATCGACGGCGCTCCCCCGCTCACGCTCGGACGCGCCCGAGTGGTGTCGGTCGAGCCCGGCCAGCACAGCCTCACCTTCTCGGTGCAGGGCGAGCGCTATCGCGCCACCCGCTCCCTCACCGTGCAGCTCGCCGCGGGCGAGTCGGCACGCGTTCCGGTGCCCATCGAGCCGCCGGGGCGGGTGACCGTGCAGGCCCATCTCGGGTCGCCGCAGGGGCTGGTGCGTCTGGACGGCCGGCGCTCGCTGCAGCCGACTCCCCTTCGCGGCCAGCCGATAGCGCCCGGCACGCACCGCATCGAGATCTTCAGCCGCGACGACCGTTCGAATCCGCTCTTCCAGTCGAGCCTCGACGTTCGCTCCGGACACGAGGCCATCGTCACCTTCGACCTCGAAGGCACCCGGCAGCCCCACGTTCGCGAGAGGCAGATCCGGCGATGACCCTCACACGCGGCCTCCGTACCGTCCTGCTCCTGGTTCTTGCCGGTTTCGCCACGGTCGTTCCCGCCAGTGCGGAGTCGAGCTCGCGGCGGTCGCTCGAGATCGCCAGCGGCACCATGGAGGACCCGGTCTACGTCCGGGAGCTGGCAGAGGGCCGTTACCTCGACGGCGATCTCGAGGGCGCCGTCCGGCTCTATCTGGAAGTCGCCAAGCTCGAGGTGGAGCCGCGCCGGACATCTTCGGCGCTGGTCAACGCGAGCTGGCTCCAGTTCCTGCTCGGCCGGGAGGAGCTCGCCCTGGCGGCCATGACCGCCGCCCTGCGTACCGAGCCACAGCTGCAGTTCGACGCCCGTCTCTACAGCCCGGAGTTCGAAAAGCTCTACCTGCGGGCGCGGGTCCTGCTGGCGCGCGAGAGCACCACCGTCCGACCGGCACCCGCGGTTGCGGTCGAGCCGCCGCCGACCGGAGCCAAGGCCGTCTACCGACAGGCGGTGGAGCGCCTCAAGCAGGGTGACGACGAGGCCGCTCTGGGATTGCTGCAGCGCGCCGCCTCCCTCACCTACGGGGAGAACGAAGACCAGCTCGATCTGCGCCGCGCGGCGCTCCTCCGGCTCGGCCTGATCTATTACGGCCGAGAGCAATGGGGCGACGCGGCCACCGCCTTCGAGGAAGCCGTTGGACTCGAGCGGGGCGACGCCGCGGCCTGGAGCAACCTCGGCCTGTCGCGGCTGCGCCAGGGCGAGCTGACCGCCGCCGTAGCGGCCTTTCGAGAGGCCTACGCCCGGCGGCCCGACAGTCTCGACAACGCCCGCAACCTCGCCCAGGCCCTGGTGCGGACCCAGCGCTGGGACGACGCGGTCAGCTGGATCGAGGACGCCGTGCGCCATCACGACAGAGACGCCCATCTGCGACTGCTGCTCGCCGAGGCCCGAG
>JAHEKO010000117.1:6630-9322 GCA_024638355.1 Acidobacteriota bacterium | reverse complement strand
GCCAGTGGGCGCACGAGCGGCAGCCGTCGCCCGAGCGGCTCCAGCCGCCGCGCTGATCGAACTCGCGGATCAGGGTCAGGAGCTGATAGGTCGCGGCGGCGATCTGGGCGCTGAGCTCGGCGATGCGCTCGCCGAGGGCTTCGAGCTCGTCGCGATCGGGATTGGGAACCGCCGGCAGAACCGGCGGGAAGGCGGGCTCGTTAGGGAAGGGAGCGGGGACGTACGAGGTGGCTGCCATGGTGAACTCCTGGGTGAGGCCCTCGGTGAGCCGACGGGGTCGACTGCCGGAACCCACGAGTGGGACCATCCGTCAGCGGCTGTTGTCCGAGCATTGTAACCCCCACTTTTTCAACGCTTTAGGCGCCTCTCTGAGGCGAGAAAAGAGGCTTCGAGAATCGACTCGAGGGCGACGGCGAAATGCTGGCTCAGAAGCGAGGCCAGGGGCGGAGAGGGGCATTCTGATCGGGATCCTCGACCGGACGCCGAATGCGGCCCGAAAGCCTGTCAAGCACTTTTTCGTCTTGTCACACGAGAGCCCGGCTCGACCGCGGCGTCGGAGGCTCGGACGTTCCCGCGGGAACGCCCGGAAACCGCGATCGTGAGCGCGCCGTTTCCGTGGAAACGCTTTCAAGGCGGGCGAGACCCGCAGGTGCTGCCGGCGTGGCTCTGAGCCCTCACCCGGGCGGCGCCGCGTTCCCGCGGAAACGGCGGTCTCGGCTCGCGTCTTGCGGATGAATCCCGACAGCTCGGGACAATCCGACTGCTAGACTCGCCTGCAGACATCAGCGGACGACATCGTGCACCCGACCGGCCGGTCGAGCGGGGCTCACGGCAGCGGCTCCCGCCGCCCGTGCGATGGCGTCTGATACTCGACGACCGCCCGAGTCCCGAGCCCTCGGCGTCACCCAGGAGGAGCCCTATTCATGAAGCCAGGTATCACCTTCCATCAGCGCACCCGGCGCAGTCATCGCGCCAGCTGGATTCCGTCGTTCCCCAATCCCGCCGACTTCCGATTCGACTACTTCAAGCTCATGGCCGATTCGCCGGACGGGCTGGCGCGGCCGCGCGGTCGATCACCCCGCAAGGTGGCGGTCATCGGAGCCGGAGCGGCCGGCATGACGGTCGCGCGCGAGCTGCACCGATGCGGCTTCGAGGTCACCATCTACGAGGCCACCGATCGAATCGGCGGCCGCCTCTACACCCACCCGAACCCCAACGGCAACAGCCAGGCGGCCATGGAGATGGGCGCCATGCGCATGCCGTTCTTCTCCGAGCCCAACGCCGACAACAGCCTGCTGGGCTACTACATCAATGCCGAGGCCACCGCGGCCGGCCACGGACCGATCTTGACGCCCTTCCCCAACCCCGGCAGCGCGCCCGGCGGGACCGGGATCTATATCAACGGCGGTCACGGAACGGATCTCGGCAGCCGCAAGCCCAAGCTCATCGACTGGCCCGCCGGAGAGGCTCCCAGCGATCCGGAGCTCCAGAAGCTCACGCGAAAGGTCTCGCGCTTCGGCAAGAACTTCTCCATCCCCGCCAACGCGTACTACCACCAGGACAGCGACGTCTGGCCGACGCTGTGGCGCAAGATGGTCGGGCATTACACCAACATGACCTTCCAGGACCTCGTTCTCGCCAAGGCAATGCCGGCCAAGAAGATCCGCGCCAAGATCGCCGACCCGCGGACCTTCGACGGCGATCTCGGCGGCTTCGGAATGAACGCCAAGCAGGCGGATCTCCTCTACACGATCGGCACCGGCGACGGCAGCTGGGGCGCCTTCTACAGCATCGGCGCACTGTGGTTCCTGCGCTGCACCTTCTTCGGCTTCGATTCCAATCTGCAGACCGTCGAAGGCCTGTCAGATCCGCAGGACTTGCCGCACTACGACAGCCCGGTGAAAGACACGGCCGGCAAGAGCCTCACCCCACCGCTCTACCAGGGCATCCAATCGCTTCCGGAGTATCTCTACTACGTGCCCGCTCCGGGCGCCGCGTCCTCGCTGTACGAGGGCGCCCGTCTGTTCGTCGGTCGAGGGGTGTCGAGCCTCACCAAGATCGGACGCAAGATCGTCGTCGAGCACGGTCCCAGAGGCGGCCGAGCCCGCAAGGAGACCTTCGACTACGTCGTCGTCACCGCCAGCCAGTGGGCGGCGCAGATGTCGATCCGGTTCAAGGGCTTCAGCGAGAGGGAGCTGCCGCAGCAGAAGCTCACCACCGAGCACATCCAGCACAACATCTCGAGCTGCAAGCTGTTCTTCCCGCTCAAGAAGAGGTACTGGGAGGAGAAGGGCAATCGCATTCCCCAGATTCTCGTCACCGATACCTACATCCAGGACGTCTATGCCCTGAGCTGGAGGAGCCGCGAGAAGGACCGCGGGGTGCTGCTGGCGAGCTACACCTGGGAAGACGATTCGCTCAAGCTCCTGCCCTTCGACGACGACGCCCTGGCCAAGCTGGTGCTGTCCAAGCTCGAGGAGATCACGACGACCACGGTCGGTCAGAACATCACGCGCTACGTCGACAAGTCGAAGCCGGTGACCCTTCAGTGGATCAGTCAACCGAGCTACGTCGGCTGCGCCAAGCTCTACCGCTCGCGCAACGAGGACAGCAACATGCTCGACCTCGCCTACAACGAGGCCTACAGCAAGAGGTCGCGGCTCTACTTCGCGGGCGAGAACTACGGCGTCGA
>JAHEKO010000117.1:0-6530 GCA_024638355.1 Acidobacteriota bacterium | reverse complement strand
CCCCAGAAGGAAGGCGCCGACGACATTGACGACCAGCGTGCCCCAGGGGAAGAAGCCCGCGCGCTGCCCGGAGCTCACCCAGCCGGCGATCCAATAGCGCGCCACGGCGCCGAGAGCGCCGCCGAGCGCCACGACCGCGGTTCGAAGCCACCAGATCGAGGCGCTCTCGGTCACCCGAAGGAGGATACCCGATCGGCTCCCGGCGACTGGGACGCGGGGAGCCGGAACGCGGGGTCGCGCCTTGGCGTTGGACGATCCGGACCGACCTTCGATCTGCGGGTCGAGCTCGCCGCGTCGCGGGTCGCGGGAGTTTGCGAGAATGACCCCATGCTCTCGGAGGAAGCCGAGTCCAGGGGACCGCTGGGTGGCTACCGGTTCATCGAGCTGGCCGGCATCGGCCCGACCCAGCTGGCCGGCATGCTGCTCGCCGAGATGGGCGCCGACGTCGTCCGGGTCGAGCCGCCGGATGCCGCCGAGGCCTTTCCGCTTCCGCCCAGGTACAACCTGATGAACCGCAGCCGGCGCTCGGTCGCCGTCGACCTCAAGAGGCCCGGGGCAGCCGACGTCGTCTTGCGGCTCGTCGACGGCGCCGACGCCCTGTTCGAGGGCTTTCGCCCCGGTGTCGCCGAGCGGCTCGGCCTCGGGCCCGAACACTGCCTCGCGCGCAATCCGAGGCTGGTCTACGGCCGGATGACGGGCTGGGGGCAGGAAGGGCCGCTCGCCGGCGCGGTGGGTCACGACGCCAACTACATCGCTCTCTCGGGCGCCCTCCACGCGATCGGTTCCGCCGATCGGCCGCCGACCCTACCGCTCAACCTGGTCGGCGACTTCGGCGGCGGCAGCCTCTTTCTGGTCGCCGGCCTGCTGGCCGCCTTGCTCGAGACGGCGCGCTCCGGCCGCGGGCAGGTGGTGGACGCCGCCATGGTCGACGGCTCGGCCGCGCTCATGACCCTCTTCCACGGGCTGCAGGCGGCCGGCCTGTGGCCCAACCCTCGCGGCGGCAACTTTCTCGACGGCGGCTCGCACGCCTACCGCGCCTACGAGACGCGCGACGGCAAGTACGTTGTGGTCGCCGCGCTCGAGCCCGAGTTTCACGCCGAGCTGATGAAGCGGCTCGGCCTCGAGAACGAGGCCGGCGAGGCTGGATCGTGGCCCCTCGACCCCGAGCAATGGCCCGCCTCGCGGCGCAGACTCGCAAAGGTCTTCAAGACGCGAACCCGAGCCGAGTGGTGCGAGCTCCTGGAGGGCACCTCCGCGTGCCTCTCTCCCGTTCTGTCGCTCGACGAGGTCGCCGAACACCCGCACCACCGAGCGCGAGGCAGCTATGTCGAGAGCGACGGGCTCATCCAGCCGGCTCCGGCCCCCCGCTTCGACCGCACGCCGGGCGCCATCCGCAATCCCCCGGGGCCACCAGGCGAGCACACCGAAGAGGTACTCGCCGCGGCGGGCTTCGACGACGACGAGATTCGGCGGCTCGCCCGTGAGGGTGTAATCTCCGTCTCGCCCGCCTGAAACCGCCCCGGAGGGGCCGGCGAACTGTCTTTGCGTCCATAACTTGGCCTTTTGAACCACGTCGCCGCGGGCCGTTGTCCCGCCGACGAAAAGAAGAGACCCAACCCGAGAGGGCCCAGCCGATGTCCCATAACACCTTCCTCCACCGCTACTTCGCCTTTGGAATGCTGCTCCCCGCGCTGGTCGGCTGCTCGTCGTCGGAGGGCCCGCGCGAGAGCGCAGTTCGCCCGGCGCCTCTCGTGGAGGCCGTCGCCGCCCGTTACGGGGCGCTGCCGATCGAGGAGGTCGTTCCGGCCGTGGTGCGGGCGCGCAACCAGGTGGCGATTCGACCCGAGGTCGAGGGTCGGGTCGTCGAGGTGCTGGTGCGCAGCGGCGCGGCAGTGCGGCAGGGGCAGGCGCTGGTGCGGCTGGACGACACGCAGCTCCGCGAGAGGGTGCGCCAGGCGGAGGCCGACGTCAGGCTCGCCGAGGCTTCGGCGGCCGCGGCGGCGGCGCGCGCTTCGGAGAACACGGCGCGGGCCGCGCGACTCCGCGAGCTCGCAAGCCAGGGCCTGGTGAGCGAGCAGGAGCTCGAGTCGATCGAGGCCCAGCTCAGCTCGGCGCGCGCCGGCGCCGAGGAAGCCGCCGCGCGCGTCGAGCAGGCGCGCGCCGGAGCGGAGGAACGGCGCTCGGCGCTGGCCAAGTCGGTGGTGCGCTCGCCGGTCGCCGGCCGGCTGGGCGAGCGTCGGGTAGAAGTCGGCATGCAGGTCGATTCCGGCACGGTGCTGTTCGTCGCCGGCGACCTCGGCGAGCTCATCGCCGAAGTGACGCTGACGGAGGACGCGCTGTCGCGGGTCGAAGAGGGCCAGCCGGTTCTCATCGAGCCGCGAGGAGGAAGCTGGGATCCGGTACGCGGCACGCTCGCGCGCATCTCGCCCTTCCTCGCGGCCGACAGCTTCACCACGGTGGGTGAGATCGACCTGAGCAACACCGACGGGCAGCTGCGCCCGGGCATGTTCGTGACCGCGCGCATCCTGGTCGGCGAGAGCCGACGCGCGACGTTGGTGCCGGTCAGCGCCCTGCGCGAGGATCCGGAATCCGGCGCCCGCGGCGTCTTCGCGATCGACCAGGCCGAAGGGCTGGCGGCGGCCGACCTCGAGGCCTCCGATCTTGCGAGCCTGGACGACCGGCAGGAGGAGCGTCTGGTGTCGTTTCGGCCCGTCGAAGTTCTGGCCGAGGGCGGCGGCCGGGCGGGCGTGACGGGGATCGACGAGGGCACGTGGGTGGTCACCGTCGGCCAGCACCTGTTGGCGGCCGAGCTCGGCGCGACGAGCGGCGAGCCCGGAGCGACGACCCCGGCCCGGGTGCGGCCGGTCTCGTGGCAGCGGGTGGCGGGCCTCCAAACGCTCCAGAACGAGGACCTTCTGGAGGGCTTTCTCGCCAAGCAGCGGACCCTCGCCGCCGCGCTCGGAGCCGAGATCCCGGAGAGCGAGAGCGTGGTGAACCGCGTGCTCGAAGAGGCCGCCGCGGCCAAGCCGGTCAGTTGAGCGAACTCCGCCGGCGAACGCAAGACGAAGACTCCAGAGAGACGACATGGCGCTGACCCAGATCTCCATCCGCCGCCCCGTGGCCACGGCCATGGTCTACCTGATCCTGTTGGTGCTGGGAGTCGTGGCCTTCCGCACCCTGCCGATCGACCTGCTGCCCAAGGTCGAGTTCACCCAGCTCACGGTATTCGTGAGCTACCCCAACGTCGGCCCCGAAGAGATCGAGCAGATCATCACCGACCGGGTGGAGAACGCGGTCGCCGGTCTGCCCAACCTCGAACGCGTCACTTCGCGCTCGGAAGAGGGGTCCAGCCGGGTGCGCCTCGAGTTTGCCCGCGGCACCAACATCGACGAAGCCGCCAACGACCTGCGCGCCGCGCTCGACACCCTGCGCGACGACCTGCCGACGGAGGCTTCGGCGCCGCGGGTCTTCAAGCTCGATCTCGATCGCGTCGAGGTGGTGAGCCTGGCGGTGACCTCGACGCGCGACTTCGAGGAAGTCACCCGCCTGCTGGAAGACGAGATGGCGCGGCGGTTCGAGCAGATTCCGGGCGTCGGCGCGATCGACATCCGCGGCGGCGTCTACCGCGAGATCCGGGTCGAGCTCGACAGGGCCCGGCTGCGCGCCACCGGCCTGACCGCCCTCGATGTGGAGAGCGCCCTCGCGCGCGAGAACGTCACCCTGCCCACCGGCACCGTCAAGAGGGGGATGAACGACCTCTACGTGCGCAGCCTCGGCGAGTACCGCACGCTCGAGGAGATCGAGCGCACGGTGGTGGCGCGCCCCGACGGCCGGCCGGTGCGAGTCGCGGACCTCGGCGAGGTGCGTGACACCTACGAGGACGTGCGCTATCTGGTCGAGATGAACGGCGTGCCCGCGATCAGCCTCGGCATCCAGAAACAGAGCGGCGGCAACACCGTCGAGGTCGCGCGGGCGGTGCGGCGCGAAGCCGAGCGCATCAACGCCGAGCGCGACGACATCCAGCTCACCGTGGTGGTCGACCAGAGCGAGTTCATCCAGCAGTCGATCGGCAACGTGCAGACCTCGGCGCTGTGGGGCTCGCTGCTGGCCGTGGTCGTGCTTTATTTCTTCCTGCGCAATCGCTCGAGCACCCTGATCATCACCCTGGCGATCCCGATCTCGGTCGTCGCCACCTTCGCCCTGCTCTTCTTCGGCGGGCTGACGCTCAACCAGATGACCTTCGGCGGCCTCGCGCTCGGCGTCGGGCTGATCGTCGACAACGCCATCGTCGTGCTCGAGAGCATCGTGCGGAAGCGCGAGGAGGAGGACGCCTCGTACCTCGAGGCCGCGCGCGTCGGAACCCGCGACGTCGCCGGCGCCATCGTCGCTTCGACTCTCACCACCTGCGTGATCTTCGTGCCGGTCGTTTTCACCCGCACCACCACCGGCGCGCTCTTCCAGGCGCTGGCCCTGGTCGTCGTCTTCGCGCTCCTCTGCTCGCTCTTCGTGGCGCTGACCCTGGTGCCGATGCTCTCGTCGCGCTTCCTGCGCCTCCGCTCGCGCGAGGAGAGGCTCGCCTCGCGGCGCGGGCGCTGGCTGACCCGGCTCGAGGGCTGGTACACCGAGCGGCTACGCGGCGCCATGCGCCATCGCGCCCGCATCTTCATCGGCACCGCCGTCGCCCTGGCGCTGGCGCTGGCGTGCTGGCCGCTCATCCCCGTGGAGCTCGCACCGCAGACCGATGCCGACGAGATCGACATCGAGCTCGAGATGGCGCGCGGCACCAACATCGCCGTCTCCCGCGCCTTCACCGACGAGCTGGAGGATCGCGTTCGGGCGGTCGTGCCGGCCGGCGACGTGCGCCTCTTCTCCACCGAGATCCGTGGCGACAGCGCCGCCGTGGAGCTCAAGTTGGCGGCGCAGGCGGACCGCCAGATGAAGAGCTCGGCGCTCGCCGATCTGGTGCGGCGCGAAGTCGACGGCAAGGTGCCCGGCGGCGAGCTCGACGTCGAGGCGCAGCAAGGTCTGTGGATCCTCAACCGCGTCTTCAGCTCGGGCGGCGGCGGCGGCGCGCTCGAGCTCGAGCTGCGCGGCTGGAACCTGGAGACGGCCGACCGCGTCGCGGCCGAGATGCGACGTCGGATCGAGGCCGTACCCGGCATCGCCGACACGCGGGTGAGCCGGCGCGAGGGGCGGCCGGAGGAGCGCCTGATTCTCGACCGCGACCGTATCTCCGAGCTCGGACTGTCGGTGAGCGAGGTCGGGCGCACCCTGCTCGCCAACGTCGCCGGGGTCGAGGCGGGGCGCTACCGCGCCGGCGGCTACGAGTACCCGTTGACGGTTCGGCTGCGGCGTCAGGACCGGCTGGGCGCCGACGACCTCGAGGGCGTGACCCTGCGCAGCCCCGAAGGCTCGGTCATCGCGCTGGCGAGCGTCGTGCGACGCGAGCGCGGCCGCGGCCCGGTCGAGATCTCGCGCGTCGACGGCCAGCGAGTGACCTACCTGACCGCCAACCTCGAGAGCGGCGTCGCCCTGGGCGATGCGGTCGAACGAGTGCGTGCGGCCCTTGGCGACCTCTCGCTGCCGAGCGGCTTCTCGATTCTCTACGGCGGCCAGTACGAAGAGCAGCTCGCGGCCCGCCGCGACTTCTCGATCGCCATCCTCATGGCGCTGGCGCTGGTCTACATGCTGATGGCGGCCCAGTTCGAGCGCTTCCTCGATCCCCTTATCGTCATGATCGCCGTGCCGATGGCGCTCATCGGCGTGGTGCCGACCCTGCTGCTGACCGGAACCACCCTCAACATCCAGAGCGTCATGGGCCTGGTGATGCTCATCGGCATCGTGGTCAACAACGCCATCGTCCTCGTCGACACCATCAACCTGCTGCGGCGTGAGCGCCGCATGGGCGCCGTCGACGCCGTCCTCGAAGCCTGCCGCCTGCGCCTCCGCCCCATCCTGATGACCACCGCGACCACCGTCCTCGGTCTCGTGCCCCTCGCCATCGGTCTCGGCGTCGGCGGCGAGATCCAGGCTGCCCTCGCACGCGTCGTCATTGGCGGCCTCCTGGCCTCCACCCTCATCACCCTCCTGCTGATCCCCGTCACCTACACCACGGTCACCACCTGGGCGACCCGGTTCAAGAAGACGCGGAGCTGGGCTGAGGAAGGCGCGGAGTCGGAGACGCCGCGGCAGGCGACAGCCTGAAGGCCTACCCGGTCGCTCACCGGGCCGCGGCTGGTTGGCGTAGAGTCGCGTCTACATGCGTCCGGTCTGGCTGAAGGTGGCCTGCGCCCTCGCCGCGGTCCCCTGGGTCGCGCATGCGGCCGATGCCGGGGGCCTCGCGGCGCGGCCGATCAGCGAGGTGGCGGCGGAGTTCGACGCCATCTGCCAGCAGATGGCGCACACCGATGGCCTGTTCTACGGCGACGGCAGAGTTCGGCTCCTCGAGGAGCGCTTGCGCAGCGAGCCGGCCGATCCGCTCCAGGCCGTCGGCCTCCGTGGCCTGCTCGGCATCGAGTACCTCAAGCTGG
>JAHEKO010000618.1 GCA_024638355.1 Acidobacteriota bacterium | reverse complement strand
ATCCGGGGCCGCACGGCGACGCCGAGGTCCTGCTGATGCTGGTGCGCTTCCTGCGCGAGCTCGGTTTCGCGGATCTGGTCGTCCTGATCAACACGGTCGGCGACGAGGCGAGCCGGGCCTCGTACCGCGAGGCGCTGGTCGGCTACCTCGAGCCGCTGCGCGCCGAGCTGGGGGAGGACAGCCGCCGCCGGCTCGAGACCAACCCGCTGCGCATTCTCGATACGAAGGATCCCGCGGAGCGGCGGCTGCTCGAAGAGGCGCCCGAGCTGGCCGAGCATCTGAGCGCCCAGAGCCGCGACCACTTCGACGGCCTGCTCGGAATGCTGAGCCGCTTCGAGGTGCCCTTCGAGGTGAGCCCGCGCCTGGTGCGGGGGCTCGACTACTACACCCGCACCGTGTTCGAGATCGTCTCGCGCGATCTCGGGTCGCAGGACGCGGTGGTGGGGGGCGGTCGCTACGACGGCCTGATCCGCCAGCTCGGCGGCCCGGCGATGGAAGCGATCGGCTTTGCCATCGGGCAGGACCGCTTGATCGACCTACTGCCCGAAAGCTTCCGCGCGGCGGCGCTCGAGCTGCCGCGAGCGATGGTGATTCCGATCGGCGACGAGGCGCGGGTCGAGGGGCTGGCGCTGGCCGAGCGTCTGCGGCAGACGGGTGTGGCCGCGATAGTCGAGCTGTCGGGGCGCTCGGTGCGGTCGGCTCTCAAGCAGGCGAATCGCCGCGAGGTACGCTTCGCCGTCCTGCTCGGCGAGGACGAGATGGCGGCCGGCCGGGTCACCTTGCGCGATCTGGAGTCGGGCGAGCAGCAGGAGGTGCCCGCGGGCGAGCTGCCCGGGCGACTAAAGGAGTCGAAATGAACCGGACCCCGGCTGGGGAGTTGACGCGAGATCGGATCGGAGAGCGGGTGCGGCTCGCGGGCTGGATCGACAGCCGCCGCGACCACGGCGGCGTGACCTTTCTCGATCTGCGCGATCGCAGCGGACGCTGCCAGGTGGTGCTGCGCGGCGACGAGCACCCCGAGCCGGCCGCGGCGCTCGAGGCCGCGCGCAACGAGTGGGTGATCGAGGTCGAGGGCGAAGTGGTCGCGCGCGCCGCGCCCAACCCCGACCTGCCGACCGGCGAGATCGAGGTCGTCGCCGAGCGGGCGGCGGTGCTGGCGTCGACGCGCGGGCTGCCGTTCAGCTCGGAGACCGCGCTCGACGCGACCGAGGAGACCCGCCTCCGCTACCGCTACCTCGACCTCCGCCGCCCCGAGCTGCAGCGCAATCTGATGCTGCGTGACGAGATCGACTTCGAGATCCGACGCTACTTTCACGAGCGCAGCTTCGTTCACGTCGAGACCCCGATCCTCACGCGCTCGACGCCCGAGGGGGCGCGCGACTACCTGGTGCCGAGCCGCGTCCAGAGGGGGACGTTCTACGCTCTGCCGCAGTCGCCCCAGATCTTCAAACAGATCCTCATGGTCTCGGGGTTCGAGCGCTACGTGCAGATCGCCCGCTGCTTCCGCGACGAGGACCTGCGCGCCGATCGTCAGCCGGAGTTCACCCAGGTCGACGTCGAGATGTCGTTCGCCGGTGAAGAGGAGGTCTTCGAGCTGATCGAGGGGCTCTTCGCCCGGGTCTTTCCTCTGGTCGGCATCGAGCCGCGGACGCCTTTCCCGCGCATGCGCTACGCCGAAGCCGAGCTCCGCTACGGCACCGATCGCCCCGATCTGCGCTTCGGTCTCGAGATCGTCGACCTGACCGATCTGCTGGCCGAGAGCGGCTTCCGGGCTTTCCAGGCGACCGCGGCGAGCGGCGGCGCGATCCGCGCCATCTCGATTCCCGACGCGGCCGACGCGACTCGCAAGCAGGTGGACGGCTGGGTGCGGTTGGCCCGCCAGCACGGCGCGGCCGGCGTTCTGACGCTGCGCCGCCGCGACGGCGAGCTGGCGTTCCAGGTCAAGGGCACGCTCAGCGACGACGAGATGGCTCGCAGCGCGGAGCGGCTGGGCCTCGAAGAGGACGGCCTGGCGCTCATCGTCGCGGGCGAGCCGGCGGTCGCAGCGGCCGCCCTCGGCGCTCTTCGCGTGGAGGTAGCCGGCGAGTACGGGCTGATCGACGAGAGCCGGCACGAGTTTTTGTGGGTGACCGAGTTCCCCCTGGTGGAGTGGAGCGAGGAGGACGGTCGCTGGTACTCGGTCAATCACCCGTTTACGGCGCCGGATCCGCGCGACGTCGAGCTGCTCGACAGCGATCTCGGCAAGGTGCGGGCTCGCGCCTACGACGTGATCCTCGACGGCGTCGAGCTCGGCGGCGGCTCGATTCGTATTCACGAGCCCGAGATGCAGAGCCGGGTCTTCGAGCTGCTCGGCATCGGATCGGAAGAGGCCGAGTCGCGCTTCGGCCACCTGCTCGA
>JAHEKO010000617.1 GCA_024638355.1 Acidobacteriota bacterium | reverse complement strand
CACTGCCTGCTCAGCCGCATCGCCTGAGCGCGCGCGAGCTCTCTCCGCCTACGCCTTGCGGACGACCCAGGTCGTCATGCACCGCTGGTTCTGAACGACGGTGGTCTTGAGCGGATCGACCAGGTCCCCGCCGAGCTGCCGGGTGAGCGCGACGAGTCTCGCCTCGTCGACCAGATAGCGCTCGGAGCCGTCGAGCAGGCGGTGGCGCCGCCCCCGTATCTTCTGGAATCGATCCTCCATGCCGATCGACGAAGCGAGACGGCAGAAGAAGAGGCCACCCGACCGGAGCGGCGACCAGCAGCCCTCGAGCATCGCCTGGAAGTGCGCATCGTCTCGAGCGAAGTGGAGGACCGCGATCGACAGGACCGCGTCCATCGAGGCGGCCGGCAGGGTCATCGCGTCCAGCGGCTCGGCGCGGAATCTCTCGGCCGGCAGCTCCGGCCGGAGCCTCTTGGCGAGCTCGCGCACCCGACCGATGGCGTCCGGGTCCTCGTCGGTCGCGAACACCTCGAAGCCGCTTCGCAGCAGATAGACGAGGTTGCGCCCTCCGCCGCAGCCGGCGTCGAGGACCTTCGCGCCGGGAGGGATCCTGCCCCTGAGGAGCTGGTCGAAGAGGTAGATGTCGATCGGGCCGAACTCGCTCTGGAGGTCCATCTGGCTGGAAGCCGCGGGGGCTGATCTCACGAGCTCGGCTGCAGCGACACGACCGGAATCGGGGGCGCGGGCTCGCCCGCACCCCCGTTCGAAGCTAGTCCGAGCTACCGCTCCGGTCGATGATCTGCTGCGCCTTGTCGCGGCCGCCAAGGCCGAAGGCGAGGCCGAGGGCCAGGGCGGTTCCGCCGAGCACCGCGGAGACCGCGATGCGGATGATCTCTTCGCCGACTCCGAGCTGGTTGAGACCCATGCTGAAGCCGAGGAAGAAGATGGCGTACTTGCCGATGGTGGCGATCAGTCCGGCGTGCTGCGTGCCGCTCAGGGCGCCTTCGATCAGCTTGCCGGCATAGGTGCCGATGGACAGCGCGGCGAGGATTACCACCAGGCCGACCAAGAGGCTCGGCAGGTAGCGAATCAGGCCGCCCACCAGGTCGGCCAGCGGGCCGAGATTGAGCGTGGCGAGCGCCGTCTCGGCGATCATCAGCAGGATGATGGCCATCACCACCGTGCCGCCGATCGACGACAGCGACGGCCCGTCCTCGCGCGGCTTGAGGAAGGTCAGACCGACCTTCTCGGGCAGCTGATCGAAGCCGACGCCGGAGAGGAACGACTCGACCAGGCTGCGCACCATCTTGGCGATGAAGTAGCCGACCGCGACCACGACCAGGGCGAGAAAGATGAGCGGCACCGCGCCCAGCACCTGCTCGAGGGTCGCCTTGACCGGATCCGAGACCGCCTTCATCTGCAGGCTGTCGACCGCGGTCACCAGAATCGGAATCATGATGAAGAAGTAGGCGATCGCGCCGATGATCTCGGAGAGCGACTTCGTGCCTTCCTTCTTGCCGAAGCCCACCCTCTCGGCCAGCTCGTCGGCACCGGTGGCGGCCAGGAAGTTGGTGACCACCTCGCGCACGATGGTGGCGATGATGCGGCCGATGAAGAAGAGGATCACGGCCGCGGCGATGTTGGGCAGGAAGGCGAGCACCTTCGAGAACATGTCGCGCAGCGGCGCTACCAGGGCCTGTTGGCCGAGGGCGTCGAGGAACGGCGGGATCCCGATCAGCAAGACGATGTAGAACAGCAGCCGCCCGACAAGGGCGCTCGGCCCGACCGTCTCGCCGTCGACCTCGCGCGGCTTCATGAAGCGCTCGGCGCGAGTGTCGAAGCCGACCGCCTCGAGGCCCGTGGTGGCGCCCATCTTGAGCAGCGTGCCGAGGATCCAGTAGACCGCCAGGATGAGGAACGCCTTGATCAGCGACGGCACCGCGGCGGCGATCTTGTCGAGGATCCCCTGCAGCGGGCCGGCGACCATCGCCAGATCGAGCGCGTCGAAGAAGGCGACGAGTCCGAAGAGGAGGATCAACGCCTTGACCGCGCCGGCGACAATGCCGGCGATCGATCGCGGCTTGCCGCCCTCCTTGCCCTCCATCATGTCCGCCAGGCCCCAGTCGCGAGCGGCCTTCTCGTCGATATCGGTCATCTCCAGGATCTTGCGCACGCCGGCCGAGATCAGGATGGCGGCGAGCCAGAAAGCGATCAGTACCAGGAACGCCTTGATCAGGCCCGGCGCCGCCGCCAGGAAGCGATTCCACATCGGACGCAGGTTCTCGAACCAGACGCTCTTGCCCTGCTCGGCGACCTGGCTGGCGCCGCTGACCATGGTGTCCTTGGTCTCGGTGACAGCCGACGTCACGGCGCCGCCGACGCCCTCGGGCTCGGCGGCCGGCTCGGCGGGATCGACCACCGGCGG
>JAHEKO010000616.1 GCA_024638355.1 Acidobacteriota bacterium | reverse complement strand
GACCTGCACGGGCTCGCCCGCTTCGGCGGCCGCCACCTGTTCGAGCATTCGGATCGGCGCAAGGGGCATCATCCGGACTGGAACAGCCCGGTCTTCAACTTCGAGTCGGGCGAGGTGCGGAGCTTCCTGCTGTCGAGCGCGCGCTGGTGGCTCGAGACCTTCCACATCGACGGGCTGCGGGTCGACGCCGTGGCCTCGATGCTCTACCTCGACTACTCGCGGGGCGACGGCGAGTGGGAGCCCAACGAGCACGGCGGGCGGGAGAACCTCGCCGCGCTCGAGCTCCTGCGCTCGCTCAACGCCATGGTGCGCGCGGAGTTTCCCGCCGCGCTGGTGATCGCCGAGGAGTCGACCGCCTGGCCGGGAGTCACCCGCCCGGAGTACCTCGGCGGCCTCGGCTTCGATCTCAAGTGGGACATGGGCTGGATGAACGACACGCTGCGCTACATGGGCCGCGAACCCATCCACCGCCGGCACCACCACGGCGATCTGACCTTTCGCATGCTCTACGCCTACTCCGAGAAGTTCATGCTGGCCCTGTCGCACGACGAGGTCGTGCATCTCAAGGGCTCGCTGGCCGCCAAGATGCCGGGCAGCGACGCCGAGCGGCTCGCCCAGCTGCGGCTGCTCCTCGGCTACATGTGGGCGCAGCCCGGCAAGAAGCTCCTGTTCATGGGCGGCGAGCTCGGCCAGTGGTCGGAGTGGCACCACGACGGCGAGCTCGATTGGAAGCTGCTCGCGACGGCCGCGCACCGCGGGATCGGGCGCTGGGTGAGGGATCTCAACCGGGTGCTTCGCGAGGAGCCGGCGCTCCATCGGCGCGACTTCGAGCCCGGCGGCTTCTCCTGGGTCGACGCCGACGACGGCGACCGCAGCCTCGTGAGCTTCCTGCGCTTCGACGAGCGCGGGCGACCCGTTCTGGCGATCGCCAACTTCACCCCGCAGCGCTGGCGCCGGAGCTCCTTCGGCGTGCCCGTCGCCGGCCGCTGGAAGCTCCTGCTCAACAGCGACGACCCGCGCTACGGCGGCGCCGGGCATCGCACCGGCCGCCTGACGGCGCGCCCGCGCCCCGCGCACGGCCACCCCTTCTCGCTCGAGCTCGACGTGCCGCCGTTCGGCGTGATCTTCGCGCGGCCGAGCGGCTAGCCGCTAGCTTTCGACCACAGTGCCCTTGGCCACGACCACGATGCCCTCGTCGGACACCGTGAAGCGCTCGCGGTCGCGCTCCAGGTCGACGCCGATCTTTGCGCCCCCGGCGACGGTGACGTTCTTGTCGAGAATCGCCCGGCGCACCACTGCCCGGCGACCCACCTCGACCTTGTCGAAGAGCACGCTGTCGGTGATCTCGGCCGAGGAGTTCACCCGGACGCCGGACGACAGGATCGAGCGGCGCACCGTGCCGCCGGAGACGATGGCTCCCGAGGCGACCAGCGAGTCGATCGCCTGGCCGCGGCGCCCGTCGAAGTCGTGCACGAACTTGGCCGGCGGCGAGGGATAGTGCCAGGTGAGGATCGGCCAGCGACGGTTGTAGAGGTCGAAGATCGGGTTGGTCGCGATCAGATCCATGCTGGCGGCGTAGAAGGCGTCGAGGCTCCCCACGTCGCGCCAGTAGCCGTGCTCGATCTCGCTCTGGCCGGGGATGCGATTCTCGCCGAAGTCGTAGACCCAGGCGCGCTCCTCGGCCACCAGCCGCGGAATGATGTCGCCACCCAGGTCGTGCTTGGAGTCTTCCTTCCCGGCGTCGGCCGTGATCACCTCGCGCAGCGCCTCGGCGGTGAAGATGTAGTTGCCCATCGACGCGAAGGCGCGCTTCGGATCGCCCGGCATCGGCGGCGGATCGGCCGGCTTTTCCAGGAACGAGCGGATCTTGCCGCTGTCGTCGCTGTCGATCACGCCGAACGCCGAGGCCTCTTCGATCGGCACCGGAATGCCCGAGACCGTCACCGCCGCGCCGCTCTCGATGTGCTGCTCGAGCATCGGCTGCACGTCCATCCGGTAGATGTGGTCGGCGCCGAAGACGACGACGTGCTCGGGCTCCTCGTCGGTCAGAATGTTGAGGTTCTGGTAGATGGCGTCGGCGGAGCCGGAGAACCAGCGCCGGCCGGTGCGCATCTGGGCCGGCACGGTCGTCACGTAGTTGCCGAGGAGCGCCGACAGCCGCCAGGTCTGGGCCAGATGCCGATCGAGGCTGTGGCTCAGGTACTGGGTCAGGACGACGATCTTGCGCATCCCCGAGTTCACCAGGTTGGAGAGGGCGAAGTCGATCAGCCGGTACTGACCGCCGAAGGGCACGGCCGGCTTGGTTCGCTCCAGCGTCAGCGGCAGGAGCCGCCGGCCTTCGCCGCCGGCCAGGACGATGCCGAGAATGTCGATACCCGCGCGCACGGCCCGGACCCTAACATTGCC
>JAHEKO010000116.1 GCA_024638355.1 Acidobacteriota bacterium | reverse complement strand
CGGCCGACCTCTTCGAGCGTGTGCTCGGAGCCCTCGCCGACGCCGAATCGCATCCGCAGCACCAGCTCCTCGCGTGGAGTCAGCGATTCGAGCACCTTGCCGGTCTGGTCGGTCAGGTTGTTGGAGATCACCGACTCGACAGGCGACACCGCGTTCTTGTCTTCGATGAAGTCGCCGAGGTGCGAATCCTCTTCCTCGCCGATCGGCGTCTCCAGAGAGATCGGCTCCTGAGCGATCTTCATGATCTTGCGCACCTTCGACGCGGGCAGGTCCATCCGCTGCCCGATCTCCTCGGCGGTCGGCTCGCGGCCGAGCTCCTGCACCAGCGAGCGGCTCGTCCGCGTGAGCTTGTTGATCGTCTCGATCATGTGCACCGGAATGCGGATGGTGCGCGCCTGGTCGGCGATCGCCCGGGTGATGGCCTGCCGAATCCACCAGGTGGCGTAGGTCGAGAACTTGTAGCCGCGGCGGTACTCGAACTTCTCGACCGCCTTCATCAGGCCGATGTTGCCTTCCTGAATCAGATCGAGAAACTGTAGCCCGCGATTGGTGTACTTCTTGGCGATCGACACCACCAGCCGCAGGTTGGCGACGATCAGCTCTTCCTTGGCGCGCTCGCAGGTGGCCTCACCGCCGCGGATCTTGCGGATGGTCGCCGAGACCTGCGAGTGGGTGGTGCCGTAGCGCTCGTCGATCGTTCGGATCTTGCGCCGGTACTTGTCGATCCGGCGCCGGTGGAGCGCCTGCAGCTCCTTGTTCGACTCGCGGTCGAGCGCGAGCTTGGCGCGCCGGATGTCCTGCTCGAGCATCGCGTATCGGCGATCGAGGTCCTTGAGGAAATCGACGAGCCGATTGCGGGTGTGAAGCGAGAAGTCGATGCTGCGGATGTCTTTGGCGATCTTCGCCACCACGCGATCGATGTCGCGCTCGATCTCCATGAAGCGGTCGCCGCCCTTCTTGTAGCGCTTCTGGCGCTTGCGCAGCGACTGGATCTTGGCGTCGTGCTTACCGATCTGGTTGAAGACCTTGAGATTGGCCTTGATCCGTTCGACGGCGCGCGGGTCGAGCTGCTCCTCGATGTCGGCGGCGCCCAGCTCGCGCAGCTTGTCCTGGTCCTTCTGCAGGGTCTCGTTGAGCCGCAGCAGCTCCTTGAGGACCACCGGGTTCTCGCACAGAGCCTCGTAGACCACCCATTCGCCCTTCTCGATGCGCTGGGCGATCTCGACCTCTCCCTCTCGGTCGAGGAGTGGAACCGTACCCATCTCGCGCAAGTACATGCGCACCGGGTCGTTGGTCTTCTCCTGCTCGTGGAGGCGGTACTCGGGACCGTCTCCGGCCTCCGACTTCTCGAAATCGCCGACGACCGACTCGACCGCCTCGCGATTCTGGTGGCGCTCGGGGCGATCGATGACCTCGATGCCGAGCTCTCCGAAGCGCACATAGATCTCGTCGAGCTCGTCGGGGACCGCGACGACGTCCTCGGGGAGCATCTCGTAGATCTCGTCATAGAGCAGGTACCCCTTACCCCGCCCCAACTCGATCAGCTGCTTGACCGACGGATGCTTTTCTTCGACCGTAGCTACAGTGGAAACTGTCAACAGATACTTCTCCTGTGCCGTCTACCCGTCTCGGCGAATCCAGTCCTCGAACGCTGGCTAGGACCGGCCTCCCGACCCGGGGTCACGACCATGCAGATCACGACTCAATGAGTTCTTGTCGTGCAGGAGCCTCTCGAGACGTTCGGAGTCTCCGAGGCTTTGAGCTCGGCTGATTTCTGTCGACAACTCCCGCAACCGTTGCTGCTGCCACCGGCGTTTGAGCCTTGCCAGAGAACCCTGGAGCTCCCCTTTCGCCGCTGCAACAGGCTCTTGTAACAAAAGTCGGGCAAGCTGGTCAACTGCGCTCCCTTCGGAACCCAGCCTGGCCAGCACCGCCTTCACCTCGGGACGGGTTTCTCCGCCCTCAGAGTATAGAGCGCAAAACGTGCTGAAAATATTCCTGAGATTTGAATTCAGGAAGGCCTCCTCCGGGGGGAGCTCGGCCCGGGGCGGCAGCGACCCCCTGCCGGCCAGCAGTAGCTGCACCGCTCGCTCCTCGAGCGATCTCACCTCACGCCGGGGCGGCGCCGCATTTTCGACCCGGGCTCCGCCGCGGTCGCCACCGACTCGCTTCCAGAGCAGATCGACCGGCACACCCAGACGATCGGCGGCCACCCGGGCGTAGCTGTAGCGCAGAATGCCGTCCGGGATCGGCTTGAGCAGCTCCGCTACCTCGCGCGCGGCGCGGGCCTGGAGGCTGGGCTCGGTGCGCACACGGTCGGGCACCAGGCGCCGGATCTCCAGCATCACGGCATCCTCGGAGCTCTCCACCAGATCGATCAGCACCTGGTCGCCCTGCTTGCGGCGCAACGAGTCGGGATCCTCGCCCTCCGGCAGAGCGGGCCGTCGCACCGTCAATCCCTCGGCGAGGAGGGTCGGCAAGGCGCGCCGGAATGCCGTCTCGCCGGCCGCGTCGCCGTCGTATCCGATCACCACCTCGTCGGCGAAGCGCTTGAGCAGCCGCGCCTGCTCCGGGGTCAGCGCGGTACCCATGCCGGCGATGCTGGTCTCGATGCCGGCGGCCGCCGCGCCCAGCACGTCGAAATACCCCTCCACCAGGAAGGCCCGGCCCCCGTCGCGAATCGCCCGCTTGGCCACGTCGAGCCCGTACAGGAGGTAGCCCTTGCGAAAGCGCGAGGTCTCGGCGGAGTTTATGTACTTCGCCTTGTCGTCGCCGAGCGTGCGGCCGCCGAAGCCGACCAGTCGTCCGGCGGCGTTGCGGATCGGGAACATCAATCGGTGACGAAAGCGATCGTAGGGCTCGTCCGGGCGCTTCTCGGACCGCGCCACGAGTCCCGCGGCTTCCAGCTCGGCCATCGGAAAGCGCGGCACGATGGCGCCCACCAGATTCCGCCAGCCGTCCGGCGCGTAGCCGACGCCGTACCGCTCGACCAGCTCCATCGGCACCTTCCGACGCTCCAGGTAGTCGAGCAAGCGCTTCGACTCGCGCAGCTGTCCCTGGAAGTACTCCGCCGCCGCCTCCAGCACGCGCTCCAGATCGGGCTCGCTCCGGCCCTTGCGCGGCTCGCTCGCCTTCGGCAGGGGAATGCCGTAGCGGCGGGCGAGCGCCTCGATCGCCGCCGGAAAGTCGTCGCCGGAGAGGCTCTGGTGGAGGCGAATCGCGTCGCCCCCCTGACCACACCCGAAGCAATAGAAGAGCCCCTGGTCGGGGTCGACGCTGAACGACGGCGTCTTTTCCTTGTGCAGCGGGCAGAGCCCTTTGTGACGGCGTCCCGCCTTGGTCAGCTTCGTGTACTCGGAGGCGATGTCGACGATGTCGACCGCGTCACGGACCGCCTGCACCAGTTGCGGCGTGAGCTGGATGTTTCTCAACGACAAGACGGCTCGACTCTATCCCCGCAGGGAAACGACCGTCGCCCCGTCGCCGCCCTCGTCCGCCCGACCGGGACGCGCGGTCGCGGCGGCGGGATGATGGCGAAGATGCTCCCGCACCGCCTTGCGCAGACGACCGGTGCCGTGGCCGTGCACGATCCGCACGTCCCCTTCCGCCGAAAGCAGCGCCCGATCGAGGTAGGCGTCGAGCAGCTCGAGCGCCTCTTCGACGCGATGGCCGATCAGGTTCAACTCCTCGGTCACCGCCGCGGCGTCCGGCACCGTCGCGCGTCCGGGCGGCGGCGGCTCGGCCGGGGACTCCGCCGCGACGACGCGCAGGTCCTCCATCGCGCAGCGCATCCGCTTGCCGTGCACGCTCACCTCGACCCGGCCTCGCTCGAGCCGCTCGACCCGGCCCTTCCAGCCGAGCCGCCGGTGCTCGACCTGGTCGCCGATCGCCGGCGGCGCGCCCTCCGGCTCCTCGACCTCCGGCGCCGGAGCGGCCTCGAACAGGCGCTCCACCGCCTTCCCGGCCAGACCCCGCTTGCGTCCCGCTTCGAGCTGCTCGCGCATGCGCTCGACCTCGCCGCGCAGCTTCCCCGCGATCTCGCGCTTGAAGGCGTCGAGCTCGGCTCGCGTCCGGGCCGCGCTCTCCACCCGCTCGCGCTCCAGCTTCTCCCGCTCGCGATCGGCTTCCGCGAGCGCCTGCTCCAGCTCGTCGGCGCGCGCGTCCGCCTCGCGCTTGCGGCGCCGCAGCTGATCGCGCACCGATTCCACCTCGGCCAGCAAGCGGCGTAGGTCGCGCTGGCCGCCGCCGAGCAGCTCGTCGGCGCGATCGAGCCACTCCCCGGGCAGTCCGAGCCGGCGGCCGAGCGCGAGAGCCTCGCTGCCCGCCGGCGAGCCGGGTTGGAGCTCGAAGGTCGGCCGGTGGCTGGAGGCATCGAACTGCATCGCCGCGCAGGCCGCGCCGTCGCGCTCGAGAGCCGCGCCGGCCAAGGGCGTCAGATGCGTCGTGATCAGCGCCATCGAGCCTCGCGCCAGCAGCCCTTCGAGAAGCGCGATCGAGAGCGCCGCACCCTCTTCCGGGTCGGTGCCGGAGCCGAGCTCGTCGAGCAGCACCAGGCTGTCGGGCCCGGCCGCATCCCAGGCTTCGCGCAGCCGTAGCAAGCGGCCGCTGAAGGTAGATCGGTCCTGCAGCAGGTCCTGCTCGTCACCCACCGTCGCCACCAGCCCGGCCAGCCGCGGAGCGCAGCTGCCCCGCGCCGCCGGGAAGGGGAGGCCGGCCTGAGCGGCGAGCGCCATCAGCCCGACCGTCTTGAGCGCCACGGTCTTGCCGCCCGCGTTGGGACCGGTGATCACCAGCGCCTGGGTGCCGGCAGCGAGCTCGAGGTCGAGCGGCACGACCTCGCCGACGTGACCGGCGCTGCCGAGCGCCCGCTCCCTGAGGTCGGCGAGGCGCGGCTCGAGTAGCGGATGTCTGGCGCCCACGCCCTTGAGGACGTGCCGCTCGGAAATCTCGATCGGCCGGGCGTCGCAGAGCTCGGCGAAGTCGTGGAGCGCCTGCAGCGCGTCGAGCAGGGCGAGGAAATCGAGGTGGCGCGAGATCTCCTCGATCGCCGCTCGCGCCTCCTCCACCAGCTCGCGCAGCAGGCGTCGCCGCTCCTCCTCCTCGCGCGCCTGCGCCTCGCGCATCTGGTTGTTGGAGTCGACGACCGCCAGCGGCTCGAAGTAGACGCTCCGGCCGGTTCCCGAACCGCGATGCACCAGTCCGCGGCCGCGAGACTTGGATCCGGCCTTGAGCAGCAGCACGACCCGGCCGTCGTGCATCGGCAGGGTCTCCTC
Source organism: Acidobacteriota bacterium (assembly GCA_024638355.1). Lineage (GTDB taxonomy): Bacteria > Acidobacteriota > Thermoanaerobaculia > Multivoradales > JAHEKO01 > JAHEKO01. The sequence continues at coordinate 4,107 of JAHEKO010000116.1, read as the reverse complement.
GGCCAGGTCGTCCTTGTGGCCTTCCGCGTACTCGCGTAGCCGGCCGTAGATCTCCTCGCGCGACCGGCGCACCGACCCGCCCAGCTTCACCAGCCGGTCGCTGGCATCGTCACGGACGCGCCCGCGGCGGTCGAGCGTACGGCCGATGCGGCGCACCAGGGGGCCGAGATCGCCGAGCTCCGCCGCCGCGCGCTCGAGCTCGGGGCACTCGGGATCCGCTTTCTCGATCGCCCGGGCGGCCTTCCGTACCGACCCGAGCGCCGCGGCCAACCTCTTCAGCTCGACGCCCACCAACTCGGTATCGCGAGCCCCCAACGCCGCCACCACGGCGCCCAGCGGCTCTTCGAACGAAGGCACCAGGCGGCCGTCGATCAGCAGGCGAGACGCTTCGTGAAAGAGACGGTGGCGACGGTGGAGCGTCGAGTCGTCGCGAGCCGGACCGGCGGCCGACAGTCGCGCCGCGCCGAGGTCGGTGGCGGCGAGAGACGCGAGCAGCCGTAGGTAGCTCGGAAACTCGAGCGCCTCGAGGGTCGCCGGCGAGGCGAGCGGTCCGGCTTCGTTCACGCCGTTCAGTCTAAGACAACGAAAAAGGAGCGGGTCGCCCCGCTCCTTCGCACGATCCGGCTCGTGAGGCCCGAATCAGCGCAGGCCCATGCGACGCTCTTCGGCCATCTTGCGCAAGACCTTCTTGCGCGCCTGCATCGCCTTGCGCTTCCTCTTTACCGAGGGCTTCTCGAAGTGCTGTCGTTTCTTGAGCTCGGTCAGAACTCCCGACTTCTCGCACTTGCGCTTGAACCTGCGCAGTGCGTTCTCGAAGCTCTCATCCTCGCGAATCTGAACTACCGGCAAACTCTACTCACCTCACCTTCGGGACTTCTCGCTCGTCCGGCTCGCGTAGCGCTCGACAGGAGCGCACCGGCCGGCCGCGCGGCCCGATAGTTTCCCCGAGCCTCGCGCGAAAGTCAATCGAGCCGCGCCCGCCGAATCGGGCTATTCGGTCTCGACGTCCTTCTTGATCGCCTCGAACTTGATCTGGTAGACCGCATTCTCGCCGGCCTTGTTCGCCCGGAACCAGACCGCGGCGGCATCGCCTTCTTCAGTGGTCGGGAAGAACCAGGCGACCACCTTGCGCTCGGGGTAATCGCGCACGTTGCGCAGATTGGGCTGTCCAAGGAGAGCCCTCACCTCGTCCTCGGTCATTCCCTTCGACACCTGGCCGAAGCGCTCCTGCGTCATGTAGCGCATCTCCTCCGCTTCGGCGAGCGCCGCCTGGAGATCGGGATTGTCGGGGTCCACCATCAGGGCCTGGTTGTAGATGTCGATGGCGCGCCGGTGGTCGCCGCCCTTGTCGATGTGCTCGCGCGCCACGATCATGTCCTCGGCGCTCTTCATGCGGATTCCGGCCAGCTGATTCTCGCTCAACGGCTCACCCTCGATCGGAGGATCGGCGTTGATGAACTCCACGACCCCCGAGATGAACTCGTCGCTCATCGCCCCCGCTTCGCCCCGCAGCCGCTCGACGTTGCCCTCCAGCTCGGCGATCTGGTCGGCCGCGTCCTCGGCGCCTTCTTCCAGAGCGGCCTGAAGCTGCGCCTTGGCGTCCGCCAACTCCTGGCGCTTGGCTTCGAGGTCGGCCTTGCCCTGCTCCAGCTGGGCCATCGCCTCCGCCTGGGCCGCCGCCATCTGCTCTTCCTGGCTCGGTCCACACGCCGCCAGGAGCCCCAGTGCCAGAGTCAGTGCCAGTGATGAGAAAACGCTCGTGCTACGCCGCATCTTCAGTCTCCCTCGAATCCGAAAAAAGCCGTCTAATTGGGAAATACCAAGCTACCACAGCAGCGTTTTGGCCGTCCACCGTGGACATAAGTATCGGTGAATTCGAGACTTTTCGCTCCGCTGCTTCCTTGACACCCAGACGACCGCCGAGAATAATCGATCCGTCGTTTACTACTCTTCCACGACTCTCCCGCGGTGGAGGCACCCGCATGTCCCTGTCAGACCTCTTCGCAGATCTGGATCCCAAGATCGCGGGACCCCTATCCAAGATCACCGAGGCCCTCCGGACCGAGATCGGCCAACAGATCGAGGGCGTCCGCAAGGACGTACGAAGCCTCGTCGGCACCGACACCGAGGAGCCATCCGAGGCTCCCGCGCCGCCGGCCGCGCCGGACGGCGAGGGCCTCGACCCTCTGGAGGAGCTCAAGCTCGCGGCGGCCGCCATCGACCGCTCCGACAAGCAGGCCTCCATCCTGACCGCCCTCCTCGAGGGAGCGCGACGCTTTTCCTCGCGCTCTGCGTTCGTTCTCATCCGCGACGACGGCCAGCGTTGCTGGGACAGCGTCGGCTTCGAGGGAACGACTCGAAAGATGCAGGGAGCCCGAGTCGAGGTGGCCAACGGGGGCTCGCCCTGGTCCCACATCCAGGACGGCGCCGGAACCCGGGGTCTGAACGCCGAGGAGTGTGCCGGCTTCTGCGCGCAGTTCGAGGCACCGGTGCCGAAGTTGGGGGCGCTCCTGCCGCTGTCGCTGGGCGATCACGTCGCCGGCTACCTCTACGCGGACGGCCTGGGCGAAGAGCCGCTCAACATCACCGCGCTCCAGCTGCTCACCTTCGTCGCCGGCCAGACACTCGAGACGCTGCCGGTTCGCAAGCGCAGCTCGACTCCGGCCCTCGTCGTCGCCGGGGCGGAAGCCGCGGCGCCGAGCGTCGAGGAGCCGGCGATCTCCGACGAGCTCCCGACCCTGGTCGAGCCGCCGGTCGAGGAGGAGATGCCGCCGGCCGAGCCGGAGCCGGTCGAGGAAGAGCCGCCCGCCGACGACGCCGACCTCGCAGAGTTCGACACCGAATCGCCGACGGGGCTGCTCGAGACGGTTCCGATCGACGTCGAGCCCGAGCCTGAGCCCGAGCCCGCACCCGAAGCGGACTTCTACGAGGTCGCGCCGCCCGCGGAGCCGGAGCGGCCCCCGAGCCTCGAGGAGCCGCCCGCCGAAGCGGCCGAAACCGCCGGCATGGACGTGGAGACGATGGAGGAGACGGCCCCCGTCGAGGAGCCGGCGCCGGTCATCGAGCCGCCGGTCATCGAGCCGCCGCCCGTCGAGCCGCCGGTCATCGAGCCGCCGCCCGTCGAGCCGCCGCCCGTCGAGCCGGTGCAGCCGCCCGCCGCCAAGCCGGCGGAGCCGAGCCAGAGCTCGACCCAGGTGGTTCCCCCCGACGACGTTCTCGGCCCCGGCTGGGCGTTCACCGCCCGCGACAACCAGGAAGAGACCGGCAACGAAGCGCTGCACGAGGAGGCTCGCCGGCTGGCCCGCCTGCTGGTCACCGAGATCAAGCTCTACAACGAGGAGCAGGTCGACCAGGGTCGTCGCAGCGGCGACGTCTACCGCCGCTTGCAGGAAGACATCGACCGCTCCCGTCAGATCTTCGAAGATCGGATCCAGGACAGCGTACGGGCCGAGAACGACTACTTCCGCGACGCGCTGATCCGTATCCTCGCCGGAGGCGACGAGAGCCTCCTCGGCGCCTGAGCTTCTTGGATATACTCACTGTCCCCAGACGAGGGGGCATACGGGTCCATAGCTCAGCGGTTAGAGCATCCGGCTCATAACCGGCAGGTCCCTGGTTCAAATCCAGGTGGACCCACAAGAAGGACCGGTGCGATGAAGCGCAGTCCAACTGATCTGGCGGTAGCTCCGCGACGATGGAGAGGCGCCAGCCCTGGAGATTCATGGAGAGGCCTCTCGATAGCGTTCTAGATCTTCAGCAGGCCCTCAGCGAGCTCGAGCAGGCGAACGAGCGGCTCCACGGAATTCCGGAGTGGATGCGCGAGCTCCACGAACAGCACTCCGCTCGCAAGGCGGAGATCGAGGCGCTGGAGGCATCGGTGGAGGAGGCTGCCGCCGAGCGGCGTCAAGCCGAAGCGGAGACCCAGGACGCGCAGGACAAGCTCAAGACCTACCAGGAGCAGATCAGCGCCGTCCGCAACCAGCGAGAGTACGGCGCGCTCCTGCAGGAGATGGACACCACCCGGGACACCATCAAGACGCTCGAGGAGCAGGCTCTCGCCGCGCTCGAGCGCCAGGACGAGGCGCAGAGCTCGCTCGAAGAGCTGCG
>JAHEKO010000615.1 GCA_024638355.1 Acidobacteriota bacterium | reverse complement strand
GGCCGGTGGCGGTGCTCGCCGTGGTCTACCTCATGACCTCGGTGATGACCGACACCATGAGCAACAACGCCGCGGCGGTGCTGCTCGCGCCGATCGCCATCTCGACCGCGGAGCAGATCGGGGTGAACCCGCGGCCGTTCCTGATGGCGATCACCTTCGCCGCTTCTACCGGTTTCTCGACACCGGTCGGCTATCAGACGAACACGATGATCTACAACCCCGGCGGCTACAAGTACACCGACTTCTTACGCACCGGCGTCCCGCTCAGCATCTTGTTCTGGATCCTCTCGGTGATCTTCATCCCGCGGTTCTGGAGCTTCTAGCCTCTCCGCCTCAGCCGCTGCGACACCGGTTCTCCACCCCCCTTACCTTACGAAACGGGACGCCGGGGGCGAAATCGAGTACACTCCCAGAACATTACGAACAAGCTGTAGGGGGAGGGAGTCATGGCGAACGTCATTCGACTTGTGCTCACCGTCGTCTTCGGACTCGTCTGGTTGTGGGTCTACGAGTTCACCGACTTCAGCGTCCTGGTCATTCTGGGGAGCATCCTGACGCTCTGCGTCTGCTGTTGCCGCCACGGCGAGGATCACAAGGAGTGGAGCTGGGATCGCTACTTCGCGTGTATCCGCCGCTGCTGGGTGGCGCTGTGGATCCTGATCATCGCGCTGTTCCTGATCGGCGTCCTCTGGCCGGTCATCAACGGCGGCCCGGTGCCCGCAGGCGCGGCGCTGGTGGTCCTGGTGGTCGGCGCGGTCGGCGCGGTCTGGGTCACCCGGCTGATCTGCTGCCTGTACGACTAGGTAGCAACCGGTAGCAACGTCCGCCGAGCCCGGCGCGCCAAGGCGCGCCGGCTGGCCGAGGTTTCTGCGCTTCGCCCGGCGGCTGTTAGGCTAGAAAAAACGGCATTCGTCCCGATCGGGGAGGCGACATTGACGAATCTCTGGACGAGTCTGTTCAAGCGCGGATCCAGCACCGGTCCCGAGGCCGAGGAGATCAAAGCCCTCAGCGACCAGTTCCGGATCACGCTGCGCGCTTCCGCCGGTAAGGTCAAGCCCGGGGAGGAGACTCGAGGCGTGCTGCAGCACGTCCGAGAGCTGCTCGCCAAAGACGATTGGCACTGGAAAGACGCCTACGAGGTAGAGCAGCAACTAGTGCTGCTCTACGACGCAGAGACGCTGCGGACCGAGCTCGCCCGCCGCATTCTGGAGGCGAAGCACGTGCTCTACCCCGATGCGGCATCCTGGTACAAGGAACGCCTGGACGAGGCCGACACCGAACAGAGCCAGCGCGCCCTTCTGCTGCGACTGGTGAACGATCTGCAGTGGCGCTACACGGTCAACGAGGCGAAGCTCGGCTACGTCAAGCAGATTACCGGCCGAACCGGCTGGATCTTCATCATCGCCATGATCTCGTTCGTCGCCTTCCTTCTGCTGCTCTTCCTCGAAAGCCAGTGGCAGCAGAGCGGCTTCGCTCAGCTCACCCGCTTTCTGACTTTCCTCCTCGCCGGGGTCTCGGGCTTTCTCGGCGCGGCGTTCAGCATGGTCTCGAGCCTGAAGGCACGCCTGGAGGCCGCGGGCCTCAACCAGCTCAAGAACGCCAGCTCCAAGGCGATCCTCTTCTCTCGCGTCCTGGTCGGCACCGGCGCCGCGATGATCCTCTACTTCTTCTTCGAATCCGGGCTGCTGGCCGGCGAGGCCTTCCCCGAGCTCGTCGACGCAACAGGCAAGCTCGACGACTCCGCGGGCGTCCGGGCGCTGCTGATCGTCTGGTGCTTCATCGCCGGCTTTTCCGAAAAGCTGGTGCCCGGCCTTCTGGCCAAGACGGAAGCCAGTGCGGGAGTCGACGACGCGCAGACCATGAGCCATGCCGCGGAAGCGGCCGAGACCATCGAGGCTCCGCGTGCGAAGGACACGGCCGCGGCTGAAGAGGAAGCCGCGGCATCGGAAGAAGTCGAGGATCAAGAGCCGGGCGACACGGCGAACCGCGACTCGGGCTCGTGAGTCCGGAGGTACGGCCGAGCCAGAACGGGGATTTCGACGGCCACCGGTCAGCCGGCTGAGCGCCGGGCGGATCGTCCCGGTCCCCGTCGGGCCTTGGCCCGGCGTACGATGCCCAGCTTCTTCATCCGCGAGCGAAGCGTGTTGAAGTGCATGCCGAGCTTCTCGGCCGCTCCGCCCTTGCCCGCGACCTGGCCCCCGCAGAGGTCGAGCACTGTCCGGATGTGTCGGCGCTCCACTTCCTGCAACGTGAGGACGCCGTTGCCATCGGCCGATTCCGGGGCCGGCTGCGCAGCCCTCGGCTTGTTCGCTCGGAGCGGCTCGGCGAGTCGGAGTACCCGGTCCGTCGAGGCGAGCGCGGCTCGCTCGACGACGTTCTTGAGCTCCCGCACGTTGCCGGGCCAGGA
>JAHEKO010000115.1:4595-9384 GCA_024638355.1 Acidobacteriota bacterium | reverse complement strand
CGGCCGTCGTTCTCGAACACCTCCCAGTCGCCGTCGAAGCTCGAGGTGACCCAATCGAGGTCGCCATCGCCGTCGAGGTCGCCGAGGTCGGTCGCCAGGGGGAAGAAATCGGTCGCGACCGTCCGCGGCGCGCCGAGCCGCCCGCGGCCGTTGCCGAGCAGGACGGCGCCGTTGTGGGTCTGGCTGTTGACCACCACCACGTCCTCGGTCGCGTTGCCGTCGACGTCGCCGAGCACCAGCATCCAGGTCTCGCCGCCGCTCGGACGCCGGCCGGAGCGCGAAAAGGTGCCGTCGCCGTTGCCGATGTAGACGTAGACCTCACGCGAGGTCAGCGTGCCCACCACCAGGTCGAGCCGGCCGTCGTCGTTCATGTCTCCGGCCGCGATCGCCCGCTCGCCGCGGCCCGTGCCGAACGAGCGCGGACTGCCGAAGCGACCTTGGCCGTCGTTGAACAGCACGGTGATCCGACCGTCGACGAAGCTGGTCACCGCGACGTCGGTGTCGCCGTCGCCGTCGGCGTCGAGCACCGCGATGCCGCGCGGCTGGCCGCCGACGCCCACCGTCTGCGCCGCGGCGAAGGTGCCGTCGCCGTTGCCGAGCAGGATCGAGACCGAGTCGCCGCGCGTGTTGGCCACGGCCACGTCGACGTCGCCGTCGAGGTCGAAGTCGCTCGGCTCGCTCGGACTCGGCACGTTGCCGACCGGCGTCACCGGCTCGAGGAAGTCGTGGAAGGTGCCGGAGCGGTCGGCGCGGTTCAGGAAGACTCGCAGGTCGTTGGTGTCCTCGTTGACGATGGTCAGGTCGAGGAAGCCGTCGCCGTTCAGATCGGAGCCGAAGCCGCCGTAGGAACGAGTGCTGATCTCGGGCGAGCTGCGGGTAGTGAAGCGATCGATCTCGATCAGGTCGAGCGTCGCGGGCCGCGACCGGGTCCAGAACTGGAAGGAGTACCCGCCGGGGCGCAGAAAGGTGCCGTCCATCGCCTGGAGCCGGTTCGACAGGACCACCATGACGGTCTCCCCGGCGGAGAACCGGCGGTTCGGCTCGAGGATCACGGTGCGATCGCCGTCGGCGTAGCGATAGCTACCCTGCGCCGTGCCGCTCCAGCGGCCGAACGCCCAGAAGGTCGTCTGGGTCACCGACGCGCGCGCCACCGGGCGGTCGAACTCGACCACGATCGCCGCATCGGGCGGCGCGGCGAGCGAGTGCCTGGCGGGAGCGACGTCCACCACCGACAAGACGTCCTGGCCGAGCGACGGCGACGCGGCGACGAGAACGGCAGCAGCTTGAATCAGCAGCGAAACCGCCTTGCCCATCCGGCGAATATAGCTCAGTCCGCGGCTGGGCACCGACGGCTCGAAGTAGACTTCGCTCCAGCCCGAGGAGTGTCCGGCCACGTCTCGAAAAACGACAGAACCGCCCATGGACCTGGACTCTCTCGGGCGCAAGATCATCAACGTCGAGAGCCTCCTGGTGCTCCTGACGATCGCCTCGATCGCGACGGCCGACGCCATCGTCGGACCGCAGCTCTCCCTCGGGCCGCTCTACCTGATTCCGCTCAGCTACAGCGCCCTCAGCCACAAGCTGAGCACCACGCTCGCCCTGATCGTGCTCTGCGTCGTCCTGCGGCAGCTCTTCGGGCCCCTCGGCAACTCCGCCGATCCGTGGCTGTCGTTTCTCCGCGATGTGGCGATCGCGGGCGTCTTCGCGGTGATCGTGGTCTTCCTCCGCAAGCTCGGCAGAGAGCGCCGGCAAATCTTCGAGCTGGCTCGCAGGCAGCGCGACGAGCTCGCGAGCGAGGTCGAGATGGCGGCCGCGGTGCAGCGGCGGCTCATCTCGTTGAACGAGCCGCCGGTCAGCGAGTTCGACATCGCCGCCAAGACCGAGCCTCTGCTCGGCGTGGGCGGGGACTACTACGACTTCATCGACCTGGGCGATCGCAGGTGCGGCATCGTGATCGCCGATATCTCGGGCAAGGGCATGCCCGCGGCCCTGCTGATGCCCGCCCTTCGATTCGGCATTCGCTCGGTGGTCGCCGGACAGGGTCTGCCGGCGGAGAGAGTCGAGCGCCTGAACGAAGAGTTCTGCCGAACCACCGAAACACGGCAATACGGCACCCTCTTCTACGCGCGCCTCGAGCTCGACAGCGGACGGTTGACGTACGTCAACGCCGGCCATTTCCCGCCGCTCCTGGTCGACGCCGACGGCCGTTGGCGGACTCTCGACGCGGGCGGCCCGCCGGTCGGGCTCCTCGACGGCAGCCGCTACGAGAGCGAGGAGGTGACCCTGGCGCCGGGCTCGACCCTCCTGCTCTACACCGACGGCGTCTCCGAAGCGCTGAATCCGGACGAAGAGGAGTTCGGTGTCGAGCGGCTCGCCGAGGTGCTGGTCGCACGAGGCGAGACTTCCGCGAACGACCTCGTAGCCGCCGTCCTCGAGCGCGTCCACGACTTCCAGGGCGGCCGGGCCGCGAACGACGACGTCACCGTGATCGCCGTTCGGCGGCCCTCTTGACCAGCTCGGCCTTCTTCGACTACTCGCCGGTCGCCGGGAAGCCGTAGGCCCGCATCACGGCGTCGGTCTCGGCGTCGCGGCCCCGAAACGCCCGATAGGCGTCGGCCGGATCGACGGCGTTGCGCACCGCGAACAGGTTGTCCACCAGCTTCTTCGCGAGCTCCTTGTCGTAGAACCCGCCGGGCGCGGCTTCGAACGCCTCGGCGGCGTCGGCGGTCAGCACATCGGCCCAGAGATAGCCGTAGTAGCCGGCCGCGTAGCCTTCGCTCGAGAAGATGTGTCCGAAGTGCGGGCTGCGGTGCCGCATGGGGATCTCACGGGGCATGCCGAGCTTCTCCAGCGCAGCGCGCTCGAAGGCGTCGGCGTCGAGGTCGGTGGGATCGGTGGTGTGGTACATCATGTCGACCAGCGCCGCCGCCACGTACTCGGTCTGCGCGAAGCCCTGGTTGAATGTCGACGCCTTCTTGATCCGCGCGACCAGATCCGCCGGAATCGGCTCGCCGGTCTGGTGATGGACGAGATAGCTGTCGATCACCTCGTCGGTCAGCAGCCAGTGCTCGAGGAGCTGCGACTGGAACTCGGTGTAGTCGCGCACGCCGCCATTGAGGGTCGGGTATTCGACCTTCGAGGAGAGATAGTGCAGCGCATGCCCGAACTCGTGGAAGAGCGTCTCGGCGTCCGACCACGAGATCAGCACCGGCTCGCCGGGCGCGCCCTTGATGAAGTTGGAGTTGTTCGAGGCGAGCACCGTCCGCCTGCCGTCGAAGGTCTCGTGGCTGCGATACGCGGTCGCCCAGGCGCCGGAGCGCTTGCCGGAGCGCGCGTAGGGATCCAGGTACCAGAGCCCCACGTGATCGCCGCTCTCGCGATCGGTGACCTCCCACACCTTCACGTCTTCGTGGAAGACGGGCACCATGCCCTCGGCAACCGGCTCGAAGGCGAAGCCGAAGAGCTCGCCGGCGACGAAGAACATCGCCTCGCGCAGCTTCTCGAGCTGGAGGTACTGCTTGACCTCGTCCGAATCGAGATCGTACTTCGCCTTGCGAACCCTCTCGGCGTAGTAGCGATAGTCCCACGGCGCGATGGTGATGCCGGCGCCCTCGGCGTCGGCGATCGTCTGCATGTCCGCGACCTCCTCCTCGACCCGCGCCAGCGCCGCCGCGAAGACCGCTTCCATCAGCTCGAGCGCGCGCTCCGGCGTCTTGGCCATGCGGTTCTCGAGCTGCCACGAGGCGTAGTCGTCGTAGCCGAGTAGCCGCACGCGCTCGTGCCGCAGCGCGAGGATCTCGGCGATGATGGCGTTGTTGTCGTGCTCGTCGCCGTTGTCGCCGCGCGAGTAGTAGTTGCGCCAGACCTTCTCGCGCAGCTCCCGCTCGTCGGAGAACGTCAGGAACGGATCCATCGACGAGCGGGTGTTGGTGACGGCGTACTTGCCCTCCTGACCGCGCTCGGCCGCGGCGGCGGCAGCCGCCTCGACGTAGGACGGCGGCAGCCCCCCGAGCTGATCCTTCTCCAGATACACGACGTACCCCTCCTCGTCGGCGAGCACGTTGTTGCCGAACTGGGTGTGAAGCTCGGCGAGCCGCTTGTTGATCGCGGCATAGCGCTCCTTCGCCTCGCCCTCGAGCGTGGCGCCGTTGCGCGCGAAGCCGTCGTAGATCAGCCAGACCAGGCGCTGTTGGTCGGGCCTCAGCAACTGCATCTCCTCCCCTTCGTAGACCGCACGAATACGGTCGAAGAGGGCCGCGTTCTGGGTGATCTTGGACTGGTAGTCGGAGATCTTCGGAACCACGTTCCCCTGGATCTCGCGAAACTCCGGCGTCGACAGATTCGATCTCCAGATGCCGAAATAGGTGAACACCCGGTCGAGATCTCGGCCGGAGCGCTCCATCTCGAGGATCGTGTTGTCGAAGGTCGGCGGCTCGGGATTCTGAGCGATGGTTTCGATCTGTTCCAGGCTGCCCGCCATGGCGGCGTCCAGAGCCGGCTCGAGGGCCTCCAGGTCCATCCGATCGAACGCCGGAACGCCCTCGTACGGCCCGGTCCATTCGGCCAGCAAGGCGTTGTTGTCCGAGGCTGTACTCATGTCCCTCCCTCCCTTCGCCGACTCTTCGGCGCACGCGACGACGAAAGCGACCGTGCTGATGACGGCGGCCAGCAAGAAACGACTACGCATATCTCCTGTCTCCTTGGACGCAAGAATCGGGTCGTCGTGAGCCGAAGCTCACGAGATCTCAGGGGGCTCTCCGGCGAGTCTATCGCCGGCGACGTCGAGACG
>JAHEKO010000115.1:0-4495 GCA_024638355.1 Acidobacteriota bacterium | reverse complement strand
GCAAGAAACGACTACGCATATCTCCTGTCTCCTTGGACGCAAGAATCGGGTCGTCGTGAGCCGAAGCTCACGAGATCTCAGGGGGCTCTCCGGCGAGTCTATCGCCGGCGACGTCGAGACGGGAGAGTATCTCAGGCATCCACTCACGGTGCTCCGGCTTCATCACGCAGGCCCGCAGGCAGGTGAGTCGGTCACTGTCCCAGCTCTCCACCGGCGCCGCCGGCGCGCACATCTCGCGCGGAAACGAGGCGAGCGCGAGATGCAGATCGTGCTGCGCCGCGGCGGCGAAGAGCCGCTCGGCCCGGGCAGACGCCTCCGAGGCCGTCGGAGCGCGAAGCGCCCACACGACGATGTCGAGCTCGGGTGGAAAGAGCGGCGCGAAGCGGCTGTCGGCCAGCAGGGCGTCGTACAGCGCCAGGGCGCCCTCGCGGCACGATTCGAGCGAGCGGGCGAACGTTCCGCCGCGCTCGAGCGGCAGAACCGTCATCGTCGTCCACAACGCGACCGCCGAAGCGCCCGCGCGCGAGCACTCGAGCGAGATCTCGCCCAGATGCAGATCGGGCGAGCTGAAGTAGGTGTAAGGAGACTCGTGGCGGTAGTAGCGGCCGACTCCGGGATCGCGAAAGAGAACGCAGCCGCAGCCGTAGGGCTGGAGGCCATGCTTGTGCGGATCGACCACCACCGAGTCGGCCTCGGCGATCCGGTCGAAGGCGGCCGCCGCCTCGGGCTCCAGGTTGCCGGCGAGAGCGAAGTAGCCGCCGTAGGCGGTGTCGACGTGGAGACGAAAGTCGAAGCGCCGCCGGAGCTCGAGGATCTCCGCCAGGGGATCGACCGCGCCCGCGCCGGTCGTGCCCAGAGTCGCCACCACCGTGCCGACCTCGCCGTCCTCGAGCGTTCGCTCGAGTGCCGCGGAATCCATCCGGCCGCGCTCGTCCACGGCGACCTCCCGCAGCGGCACGCCGAGAACCGACGCGAGGCGTGAGTGCGTGTAGTGCGCCTGGGCCGAAGCGGCGATCGCCTTGCCGGGATTCGACTCGCGGCCGACCCAGAGCGCTTCGAAGTTGGCCATCGTGCCGCCGCCGCACAGGTGGCCGAGATGGGTCTCCCAGCCGAACATCCGAGCGATTCCGGCCACCGCCTCCTTCTCCATCGCCGAGCTCGCCCGACCACCGTCGAGCGCGTGGTTGTTCGGATTCAGCCACATCGCCAGCTGGTAGGCGGCGCGTGCCACCGGGTGCGGCGGTTTGAGCATCTGACCGACGTAGAGCGGATGATGGTAGGGGTAGTTGTCGCGGAGCCGCTCCGCCGCCGCCGTCAGCCCGGCGCGCAGCGAGACGAGCTCGCCGGCCGTCAGCTCCGGCGCACGGTCGGGCAGTCCGGAGAAGCCGCCGTCGAGAGTTTCGAGCGCTTCCGCCAGAAGTTGAAGGGACCCCGCTTCGAAGCCTTTCATGGCCGGAACAGGATACCGATTCCACCCGGTCGCGGCCGTGCAGCCCGTCTCGAGATGCGCCGAAATTCCGGCGGACGCCGGGCGTGCGACTCCGTCCGCCGCACCACTTCTTCAGCCCACCCTGCTTTCCGAGCTCCCACACGCGGCTGGCGCGCTGCCGCTAAGCACTGATTATAAAAGAGTTGGACTTCGCTTCTCGACGACCGTCGGACATTCGTGCATGGCCATGGGTCGCAGGCACGCACGTTGCCTTGACAAGGCGTAGGGCACGTCCCCCGAGACTTGCCCGAACGTCCTGGAGAGCAGATGACAAACCCGATGAGAACTAGCACCCTGCCCTGGATCGCGGCGGTCGCGCTGCTGGCGGCGCTGCCCGCGATCGCGGCGGCGGCCGGGCCGGTGAGCCTGATCGTGCAGGCCGGCTCGGTCGAAGAGGCCGCCGCGGCCGTCGCGGCGGTCGGCGGCGACGTCACCCATCGACTCGGGGTCATCCGGGCGGTCGGCGCGACCGTGGACCCCGGCCGCATCTCGGCGCTCGAGTCGTTCGGCGGGAACGGCGTGCGGGTGCTGGCGAATCGGACCGCACGCGCCGCCAAGAAGGGCGGCGGCTCCGGGCGCGGCCAGGTGAAAGCGAAGAAGATCGAGAAGTTCGGCCTCGACACCGAGTACGCGGCCTTCATCGACGCCGACAAGCTCCAGAGGATGGGCATCGACGGCGGCGGCGTGACGATCGCCTTTCTCGACACCGGTATCGTGCTCGACGGCTCGCAGATCGAAAGCGGCGTCGCCGAGCGCGCCGACGGCGGCAGCCGGGTTCTCGGCCAGTACAACTCCATCGACGACGTCGAGGCGCCGGGCGCGGGCTTCGACGCGAGCGGTCACGGCACCCACGTCTCGAGCGTCGCCGTGAGCAGCTTCAGGGCCAAGGTCCGGGGCAACGATCGCCGGTACAACGGCATCGCGCCCAACGCCGACCTGGTCGTGGTCAAGGCGTTCGACGCCGACGGTCTCGGCACCTACCTCGACGTCATCCGGGGCATCGACTGGATCGTCGGGAACAAGGATCGTTTCGGGATTCGGGTGCTCAATCTGTCGTTCAGCGCCGAGCCGCTCTCGCACTACTGGGACGATCCCTTGAACCAGGCGGTGATGGCGGCGTGGCGCGCCGGCATCGTGGTGGTCGCTTCGGCGGGCAACCGCGGACCGGACCCGATGACCGTCGGCGTGCCGGGCAACGTGCCCTACGTGATCACGGTAGGCGCGATGTCGGACGCCGCGACCAGCAACCCGACCGACGACTTCCTCGCCTCTTTCTCCTCGACCGGGCCCACCCTCGAGGGCTTCGTGAAGCCCGAGCTGGTCGCTCCCGGCGGGCACGTGATGGGGCTGATGTCCCAGACGGCGCAGATTGCCCTGGAGCACCCCGAGTTCCACGACGGAGTCAACTACTTCACCATGTCCGGCACCTCGCAGGCGGCGGCCATCGTTTCGGGAGTGGCGGCGTTGATGCTCCAGTACGACCCGGCGCTCACGCCCGACGACGTGAAGTGCCGGCTGATGGCCTCGGCGCGGCCGGCGACCCGCGCGGATGCCGACGACGAGCTGGTGCTCGCCTACAGCGTGTTCCAGCAGGGCGCCGGCCTGGTCAACGCCCGCGACGCCGTCTTCGCCCGCGAGCTGGGCTGCGCCAACCGGGGTCTCGACGTCGAGCTCGACCTCGCCGGCAGGATCCACTTCGGCGGTCGGGCCAATCAGGCCGAGGACGGCACCTACTATCTGGCCGGACTCGAAGGCGACGGCTTCATCTGGAACGACGCCTTCATCTGGAGCGACGGCGTCAAGTTCCGCGACAACTACTTCTGGGCCGACGCCTTCATCTGGAGCGACGCCTTCATCTGGAGCGACAGCTACGCCTGGGGCGACGCCTTCATCTGGAGCGATGCCTTCATCTGGAGCGACGGCCTGAGCGAGTCGATGTCGATCAACCTCTGGGTCGATCAGGAGTAGCCGGCCTCCCGACCGCACGCCGCGACCTCCGGAGGCCGCGAAGAGCTCCCGGAGGTCGACCCTGGCGACGCCGCGCTCAGAACCGAATGCGCGTGTTGATGCCGAGGGTGCGCGGCTGGTTGGTCAGATAGCCGACCCGGGCCAGCGTGCCCCGCTCCTGATCGAGAGCCAGGAAGGCGATCTCGTCGGTGACGTTGTTGACGAAGAACGCAACGTCCCATTTCTCGTTCAGGACGCCAACCCGTAGGTTGAGCACGTTGTAGGAAGGCAACAGCGGATTGAAGGTGAAGGTGTTGGCGGTCAAGGGCTCGCCGATGGTGTTGGGCAGCGCCAGCAGGTTCACCGTGCCGAAGCCCGCCGCCTGATCGCCGATCTGGGTGAAGCGGGAGCCGACGTGCTGCAAGACGCCGATCGCGTAGCCCGCCCAGCCGCGCTGCATTTCCCAGCGATAGGTGCCGGCGGCCGCCGCCTGGAACTCGGGGACCGTGGGCAGGCGGTTGCCGGCCTGGATGCCCGAGACCACGGTCACGTTGCCCGCAGCGTCGGTCGACGTCAGCGTCGACTTCAGCTGGGAATCAGTGTAGCTCGCCGAGAGCGCGAAGTCGAAGTAGCTGTTTGGCTGCGCGGTGAACTCGAGCTCGAGGCCCTGACTCTCCGCTTTCGGCACGTTGAAGACGACTCGCGACGAGCACGAGCCCGCGGTGACCGTGGCCTGCAGGTCATCGATGTCCATGAAGAAGGCCGCGATGTTGAAGGTGCCGCGGCCGCCCATGATCGTCGACTTCGAGCCGAGCTCGTAGTTCCAGAGAGTCTCGTCGTCCCACGAGTCGCGGCCGCCGAAGGTCGCCTCGTCCTCGGGCGTGCAGAGGGGCAGGTTGAGCGGGTCGTTGATGCCGCCCAGCCTGAAGCCCTGCGACACCTGCGCGTTGATGATGGTGTCGGCGCTGACGGCGTAGGTGGCGATCAGCCTGGGCACGACGCCGTCGGCCTCGGTCGAGCCGATGGTCGGCCCCGGATCGGCGAAGATGCCGTCGAACA
>JAHEKO010000114.1:3994-9408 GCA_024638355.1 Acidobacteriota bacterium | reverse complement strand
CCTCGCCGTGCTCGTCGAGATAGCTCGACGAGTAGACCTCGGCGACGAGGTGATCGTGCATCTCGCCCTTGTCGCCGCCCGCCAGCCCCGCGCGGATCAGCCGGCGCAGCTCTTCGACGCTCTCGCGCTGTGCGCCGGTCGTGCGCTCGCCGACGGTGATGGCGATCAAGGAGCGCACCCGCTCGGGCGCCAGGGCCGCCATCAGCACCGCGACCGCGCCGCCGTAGGAGGTGCCGATCACGTGGGCCGAGTCGATCTCGAGATGATCCAACAGCGCGGTCAGATCGGCGACGTTGCCGGCCAGATCCTCGGGCGCGCTGCCCGGGCTGAGGAGCTGGCCGCGCAGGTCGCAGAGCACCACCCGGTAGCGCTCGGCAAGGCGCGACGACAGCGGCTCCCAGGAGGCGTAGGTCATCATGCCGCCGTTGAGCAGCAGGAGCGGCTCCCCCTCGCCCCGCACGACGTGGGTCAACAGATCGGTGCCGGTCATCGCATCCTCCTCGGCGGCATCCGCCGCCCCATCCACCGTGGGCCCGGGCGGCGGCTCCGCCAGGAGCTCGGTCAGAGTGGCGGCGAGCTTCTCGGGGCACTCGTTGGCCGGTATGTGCCCGCAGCCGGGCAGGGTCGTCAGCCGCGCTCGCGGCAGGCCGGCCAGCATGCGCTCGGCATAGGCCAGCGACAGCAGCCGATCCGACTCGCCCCAGACCAGCTCCACCGGCACCGTGACCTCGCCTAGCTTCCCTTCGAGGAGGTGCGCGGTCAGATCCGCGACCTCGGCGCTGATCCTGCCCATCGGACCCGCCGCCGAGCGCTCGACGATGTCGTCGAGCAGGAAGTCGGGAGCCGGCGGACTCGACGGATCGCGAATCGCCGCCATCAGCTCGCGCGCCGCCTCGCGGTCGGCGGGAGTCAGGCTCAGGTCGGGCCGATCGCCGACCAGCGGACCGCCGTTGATCGCGATCACCCGCGCCACCCGCTCCGGATGCCGGTGCGCGTAGAGCATCGAGATCCAGGCGCCCATCGAGCTGCCGATCAGGGTCGGCGGCTGGTCGCCGCCAAGGGCGTCCACGAACTCCTCGATGCCGCCGTACATGAGGCTCATCGGCAGCGTTCCCTCCCCCGGCTCGCTCTCGCCGTGGCCGGGGATGTCCGGGATCAGCAGCCGGTACCGTTCGAGGAGGGGAGCGGCGATGCCCTGGAAGGCGCCCGCCTGATCGCCGGCGCCGTGCAGAAGCACCAGGGTCGGCCCGGCGCCGCCCGTCCAGTAGGCGAGCGAGCCGCTCGAGGCTTCGAAGCTGCGCAGCTCCAGCCCGGCCCGCTCGAGCGCGCGGCGGGTGGTCAACTCGTAGAGCCGCAGCGGGTTCTCGCGCATCCACCAGAAGCCGGCGAGCGCCAGCAGCACGACGAGCCCCAGAAACCCGAGGATCCACTTCTTCATGCGTCGCCTCCCAGCGGCTGCCGGATGCGGAAGGCGCAGCCGGCCTGGTTGTAGCCGACGCCGGAGCCGACGAAGACCACCAGGTCCCCCGGCCGCGCCTTGCCGTGCTCGACGGCGTCGTGGAACGCCATGGCGGTGCACGCCGACCCCGTATACCCGCACTGTTCCATGATCGTGTGGGCCCGCTCGCGGGGCAGGCCGAGCTCGGCCATCACCAGGTCGATCGACGGCTTGCGCACCTGGGTGAAGATCACCAGGTCGATCTCGTCGAGCTCGAAGCCCCCTTCCGCCGCCAGGCGACGCACCAGCAGCGGCCAGCCCTCGTGGTTCACCTCCGGGGGATAGCGCTCGACGAGGCGAACCCGGGTGCGGCCTTCAGCGACGCTCTCGGCGCTCGCCGGCTCGAAGGTGCCGCCCGAGTAGATGCCCCAGTAGCGATGGTACGAGCCGTCGGCGCGCGTCGCGGCGTTGATGAAACCCGGCTCGTCGCCCGCCTCCACCACCGCCGCCCCGGCGCCGTCGCCGTAGAAGAAGACCATCGGATCGTCGTGGGCGGCGAGCTTGTGCATCATGTAGACGCCGACCACCAGAACCGTCCCGAGGCTGTCGTTGGCCGCCAGCCAGCCGGCGGCCGTCGCCAGCCCGGTCGGGAACGAGGCGCAGGCGCAGCCGATGTCGAACGTGCCGGCGTTGACCGCGCCGAGCTTGTGCTGAAGAACGACCGAGGTCGCCGGCGTCACGTAGTCGGGCGAATCGGTGCCGACCAGGATGAGATCGACCTCCTCGGGTGTCCGGCCAGCGCGCTCGAGCGCTCGCTCGGCCGCCCGCAGCGCCAGGTCCGAGGTCGCCCAGTCGTCGGGGGCGTACCAGCGGCGGAGAATGCCGGTCGACGCCTCCATCTTGTCGACGAAGTCGGGCAGCTCGGGAAAGCGGGCGCGCAGGTCGTCGTTCGACACCTCGATCTCGGGCAGGTAGCTGCCGGTGGCGACGATCTGGCCGTAGCGAGGCATGCCTCAGGTCCCGACCACCAGCCCGCCATCGACCGAAAGCGTCGCGCCGTGAACGTAGGAGGCCGCGTCGGAGGCGAGCCAGAGATAGGTCTCGGCCAGCTCCTCGGGCGTGCCCATGCGCCGCAGCGGCGTGTGCTGCACCATGCCTTGCAGCACCTTCTCCGGCATCGACTGGAGAATCTCGGTGGCGACGAAACCGGGCGCCACCGCGTTCACCCGGATGTTGAAGCGGCCGAGCTCGCGCGCCCAGCTGCGGGTCATGTTGATCACACCCGCCTTGGTCGCGGCGTAGTTGGTCTGGCCGAAGTTGCCGTAGAGGCCGACCACCGACGAGGCGCTCAGGACCACGCCGCCGCCGCCGCGAATCATCTCCGGCACCACCGCGCGCGTGCAGACGAAGACGCCGCGCAGGTTGACGCGAATCACGGCGTCGAAGGCCTCGTCGCTCAGCGTCGAGACGACCGCGCCGTCTTTGTACTTCACCAGCTGAGCGTCACGCAGAATGCCGGCGTTGTTGATCAGCACGTGCACTCCACCCCACTTCGCGACCACCTCGGCCACCGCGTGCTCCACCGCCGCGGCGTCGGAGACGTCGACCGCGCTGTAGTGCCCTTCGCCGCCGGCCTCCGAGATCTCGCCGAGGAGCGAGTCGGCCGACTCGGGGCTCAGGTCCCAGCCGGCGACCCTGGCGCCCTCGGCGGCGAAGCGCCGCGCCGTCGCGCGGCCGATTCCAGCCGCGGCGCCGGTGACGATCACCACTCGCTCGGACAATCCTGTCTCGATCATCACACCTCCTGTCGCCCGGGGCCGGCGCGGCTCGCGCGGACGCGGCCGGCCGACCCCGTTGGGTTGCGCGGGCGCCGCGCCTAGAAGAACCGGAACTCGATCGTCGCGCTGATCGTGCGCGGCGCGCCGAACGAGCCCTGCAGCAGGCCCAGCACCGGGATGTTGTAGCCGGTCTCGAGGTACTCCTCGTCGGTCAGGTTCCTGGCGTTGATGGCGAAGCGCCACTTGGCGTTGCCCGACAGCCAGCCGATGTTGGCGTTCAAGAGACCGTAGGCGTCTTCCGTCAGCGGCAGCAGCGGCTGCGTCGGATTCGTCGGATCGGGCCCACCCTCGTTGGTGAGCACCGAAGCGCCGCGGTAGGCGTAGCCGATGTTGCCGTTGACCAGACCGCCCCACGCCGGCACGTCGAAGGCCAGATTGAGCGAGCCGGTGAAATCGGGGGCGTTGGTGATCACCTGGGTGTCGACGAAAGTGTCGCCGTTGCCGTCGAGGAAGGTATCGGGCTCGGCGTCCAGATAGCTCAGGTGTCCGAAGATGCGCAGCCAGTCCGGGCTGACGAAGGTCCAGTCGTACTCGACCTCGATGCCCTGGACGGTGGCGTCGCCGGCGTTCAGGAAGTTGCCGAAGAAGGCGTCGTCCACCCCGTCGCCGTCGGAGTCGAAGGCGGTGAACGTCGACACCTGGACGTCGGTGTAGTCACCGTAGAAGGCCGCCGTATTGAGAACCAGCCGGCGGTCTGCCAGCACCGACTTGACGCCGACCTCGGCCACCGTCAGCTTCTCGTCGTCGAAGGGAAGAGCCGACTCGGGAAAGAAGGCCGCCTGGGCGCGCACGTTGAAGCCGCCGCTCTTGAAGCCGTTGCTCACCGAGAAGTAGCCCATCACGTCGTCGTTGAAGGCGTAGTCCACCCCGAGCCGGGGCGCCACCGAGGTGAAGGTCACGCTCTGGTCGTAGTCGGCGGTGACCAGGGTGATCTGGCTGAAGGTGTCGTCGGTGTAGCCGGCGTTGAACGCCCGGCCGCGCTTCTCCTCCTCGGTCACCCGGAGGCCGAAGTTGAGGGTGGTGCGGTCGTTCAGCTGATAGCTGCCGTCGCCGAAGATCGCGATCGAATCGGTGTTGGTGTCGCCGTCGGTGGTGCCGAACAGCGGGTTGATGAACGGGCTGCCGTCGAGAAAGATGTTCTGCACCAAACCGCCGGCGAAGCCGTCGAAGTAGTAGAGGCCCAG
This sequence comes from Acidobacteriota bacterium, assembly GCA_024638355.1. GTDB lineage: Bacteria > Acidobacteriota > Thermoanaerobaculia > Multivoradales > JAHEKO01 > JAHEKO01. The sequence goes on along the minus strand of JAHEKO010000114.1, from coordinate 4,948 downwards.
AACGCCGTTGAGCTTATTGGCGCTGGTGTAGATGAACTGAAGCTCCTGCGACGTCTGATCGTCGAAGTAGGTCGCGAAGACGTCGGTGATCCGCGCCGGCGTGGTGTCGAAGTCGATGTTGTTCCGGCTATCGGACTCGCGGTAGGCGGTGATCGACTTGAACAGCCAGCTGTCGTCGATCAGCCACTCGATGGTCATCGAGTAGCCCTCCGAGTCGGTGCCGTTGGCGGGATCGAGGCCGCTGCGCGTGTCGAAGAGATTCGGCTCGGGCGGACAGGTCCGGCCGAGGAAGAGGGGACACAGCGGATTGGCCTCGAGGCGCGTCAGACCCTTGGGCTCGGCGTCGTCCTCGGTCATGTCGGCGCTGAAGCTCACCGTCACGTTCTCGGAGGCGATCCAGTCGAGCCCGACCCGGGCGGCGAGCGTCGACCGGTCGGAGACCTCGCGGTTCAGGAACAGATTCCTGCCGTAGCCGTCGCGCTCGAGCGAGGCGATGGCGAACTTGCCGCGCAGCTTGCCCTCGACCAGCGGCCCGCTGAAGGCCGCCCGCACCTCCTGCGTGCTGAACTCACCGCCGGTGAAGGAGATCCGCCCATAGGGCGAGTCGGTCGCCGGGCGGCTGTGGTACTTGATGGCGCCGCCGATCGTGTTCTTGCCGTAGAGGGTCCCCTGCGGGCCGCGCAGCACCTCGACGCGGTCGACGTCGAATACGTCGAGTAGCGCGCCCTGCGGTCGGGCGATGTAGACGTCGTCGAGATAGAGGCCGACGCCCGGGTCGACGCCCCACAGCGGGTCGGCCTGGCCGATGCCGCGCACGAACGCGGTCAGCGTGGTCGTCTGGTTGCGGCCGGCGTAGATCACCGTATTGGGCACGTTGGTCTGCAGCTCGGCGATCGTCGCCGCGTTGGTGTCCTCGAGGAACTCTCCCTGGATCACCGATACCGCGATCGGCAC